>PKTG01000052.1 GCA_002869225.1 Candidatus Muiribacterium halophilum
GAACAGATTTTCATCTGGTACAGATACTATAATATCAGTTGTTAATATAACAGATCAGAGACTTTTCCCAACTATTCCACCAGGAATAGCAAATGAATCTATAGTTAACTCTGATGTGCAGACTTATAGAGTTCTTGGAAGATTTGTATCAAATTCGGATATCTTTACAGAAAAAGAACTTTCTGTTGCATATGCACAGGTAACTAATGCAGCTGGGAATATGTCAATGATTATAGATGAGACAAGAACTTCTCAGTTAAGAGACTCAAGTCTTCTTAAAGGTGTTAACTTTAATATAGATGAAGACCTTGACTATGGTACTGAAGACCTTACAAATACAAATCTAGTAGGTGCTGCTGCAGATGCTGCTTCAGTAGCAAACTATCATTTTGCAGCTATTCCAGCTGGTGTTGATGGTGGTGTTCAGAGAGGAGTCAATATCTTCTCAGTAACTAATGGAGGTACACCTACATCTACAAATGGTGTCTCCCTTGACGGACTTACTTCACAGCAGCAGATATCTGTTCTTTCAGTAAGACTTTCAGTCCGTGATTCAAGACAGATATTCCATATTGGTGCAAATGAAGGTCAGACAATGACAGTTGATTTTGCTAACCTTACATCGGAAGCTCTTGGTCTTACAACCTCTCTAAGAGGAGCTGGAAACATATTTGATGGTGTTGATGAACTAGATAACGGAACAAAGACTAATAAGTTCCAGATGAACCTCAGTATTGAGACTCAGGGATCAGCTGAAAGATCAATAACTATAATAAATGATGCTCTTAACGTTGTATCAGAAGCAAGATCAAGACTAGGTGCGTTCCAGAACTCACTTGAAAAGTCTGTAGATTACCTTAACATAGCATATGAAAATCAGGTAGCATCTGAATCAAGAATAAGAGACGTCGACATGGCTAAAGAAATGTCACAGTTTACAAGAAACCAGATACTAATACAGTCTGGTACAGCAATGCTTGCACAGGCAAACCAGAAATCATCGTCAGTGCTCTCTCTCCTCGGTTAATTTTATATATATTAAGAGCGCCCTTCGGGGCGCTTTTTTTTTTATTTAATTTTTCAAAAAGGTTCTTTAATAAACAAATTATTATTATTTAATCTTATCTAAAACTCCGCTTTACTCGACGTAGCTAAGGCTATGCCTCCGTCATCGTCGTCTTATATAAACTTAAATCTCTAATAATTTGAATTATCTCAAACGCTTTTTAAAAAATTATTTAAAGTCAAATATTCTTATTACAGAGCTCAGCCTGACCCAGCTATTTTTTTGTAAAAAAAAGTTATTGTTTAAATAAGGGATTAGGATTTAGGGGTTAGGGATTAGGGTTGGATTTATTTTCCAAAATACTTTACCCATTACGCTTCACGCTTTACGTTTTCCATTCACCATTCACTTCTCACTATTCACTGATTTTTAACTGGTCATCGGTAAATCTTAAATTATTTACCACTTTGAAAAAGCCCATAAAATAAGGGTTTTTAAAACTAAGTTAAAGTATAGGTTTAAGTTTGAAATCGCATTGTTACGATAAATAAAGTAAGAAAAGAGCCTATTATAATAACAAGGAAGTTAAAAAGGCTAATTCCACTAGAGAGGGAGGATACATTATGTCCGGTGTTGGTATAATTAATCATAATGTTTCGGCGATCAATTCGTTAAGAACACTACAAGGAACAAACAATGGTCTAAGTAAAAATCTTGAAAGGCTATCTTCTGGTCTAAGGATCAATCATGCATCAGATGATGCAGCAGGTCTTGCGGTATCAGAAAAGATGAGAGGGCAGGTGAGTGGTCTAAGACAGGCTGAAAGAAATGCCCAGGATGGTATCTCGATGATTCAGACGGCAGAAGGGGTACTGGAATCAACTCATTCAATTTTGCAGAGAATGCGACTTCTGGCGGTTCAGGCAGCCAACGATTCTTATACTAGTTATGATAGGCGTAGGATTCAGGATGAGGTCTCTTTGCTTGTTGATGAGATCGATAGAATAGCAGACTATACAGAGTTTAACAGAAAAAAACTTATGAATGGTACGACTATTGGTCATGCTAATCCAGAAGATGCAAGAGTTTTAACTGCAGATGTTACAGGGATAGTAGCAGATGCTGATTATTCGATTACAGTGCTTAAAGCCGGAAGTGCTTGTAATCTACATGGAAATGCAAATCTACAGGATGGACCTGATGCTGATAACATAATCAATCTAAGAGATATTGGTGTTGTTGGAACGCAGGAACTTCATATGGTAGTAAATCAAAATACAGTAGTAATAGATCTAGATGAAGAAGATACACTTGCTGATGTAGTATATAAGATAAATCGATCAGGTGCACCGGTAAAAGCCGGACTTGATGAGGAAGGAAATGATGTAACATTGACTTCTATGCATTCTGGGCCAAAGTTTAATATATCATTTGGTGATGATCCGGATGGACTCGCAATGAGATTAGGTCTTCATGGTGGTGTCAGCGGAACTATGACAACACAGATGACAGCGAATGATTCGTTTGGCAATCCTCTTCCACATGCTCTATTTACAACAGGTACTCAGACTATTATTTCAATAACTAATATTACTTCTCAGGCTATGTTCCCAACAAACCCTGGGTCTGTTTCAGTACCAGGTGGTTATGGAAAAAGTCTTGGGGTATTTGCATCTGACTCAAGGACATTTGGTGAAAGAGAACTATCAAGAGCAATAAACATTGAAAGTATAGTAGCCGGAAACGCTATGTTCCCTGGTTGGAATGATATCAACGGTGATGGTATTACAGATCCTGTAGATCTTACAAACTCAAACCTATTAAAAGGTCTTAAACTTCATATAGATGAAGAACTCGATTATGGTGTATTGCAGCAAACAAGATACGATGATCTTGCAAACGACTACAGTCTTATAACCGGAAATGCAATAGCTGGACCTGATTTCACAGCATATTACCCGGGAGCTCATGGACAGGATATTGATGGAGATGGTGTACTTGATTTCGGTGATAAATTTGGCAGAGGTCAGGAAGATCATTTCTCCGCGACTCCTTCAGGAGAAGAATGGGGAATTGGAAATACTACCTCACTTTGGAGTACTAGACTATCTGTAAGAGATTCAAGACAGGTCTATCATGTTGGAGCAAACGCAGGACAGACAATAATCACTGATTTTGGAAACATGTCAAGTGAGACTTTAGGCCTCTCGTTTACATATAGAGCTGGTGGAATAATGCATAATGGAAGAAATCAGCTTCTTAATGGTGCCCGTTCACAGAATCTAAGACAGTACATAAGTGTACAGACTCAGGATGATGCTGAGCATGCAATAAGTGCTTTAGATGAAGCGCTTAATATTGTATCAAAGAAAAGAAGTGAGCTCGGTGCATATCAGAGTGGACTTGAAAAAGTAGCTGATTATCTGTCAATTGCACAGGAAAACACAACAGCAGCTGAATCAAGAATAAGAGACGTTGATATGGCAGCAGAAATGGCAGAGTTTACTAAGAACCAGATACTTATGCAGTCTGGTACAGCAATGCTAGCTCAGGCGAATCAGAAACCTCAGGCAATATTACAGCTTCTTGGTTAAACAATAAATGAAAAAGACGTATAGGAGATATGAATAATATCTTCTATACGTTTGTTATTAAGAAAGGGGAGTATTAATGCCGGTAGATATAATCATTGATGGAAAAAGCTATGAACCGGAAGCGGGAAATGTAAAAGAACTTGTTTTAGAGTTAAATGAATATTTTTCAAAGAAACAGGCTGTCATGAAAACTATAGTATTAAACGAAGATGTAACAATCACAACTATTGAGGATTTGCTTGATTATGATGATAGTGATGTTGAAAAAATAAAATTAGAATCCAGATCCTATGAAGATTTATGTTTAAATACTTTAAAAGAAGTACTTGTATATCTTGATAAACTCGATGAGGGATATGAGTCCATAGTTGAACTGGTTGAAAATGATAAGATATCTGATGCGATGGTAATTCTAAATGCTGCTATCGAAGGCATAGAGTGGATGAATAATGCTTTTTCAAAAATAATATCTATATTGAAGATCGAACTTACTTCAGAGGAAGATAACTTTATCAAAAATTATTCAGGACATCTTGGTGAACTGGTATCAGCTTTACAGAACCAGGATTATATAAGTGTAAAGGATATTATTCTTTATGATCTTAAAGAAGATGTTGCAGGATGGAAAAAAATAATAGAAAAATATTCTAGAGAGGGCAATAAAATTCAAGGGGAGAAGAATTAAAGTATGAAGAATTTTAATCAGTATAGAGAGACTCAGATAAAGACTGCTAGCCCTGGTAAACTTTTGTTGATGTTATATGATGGAGCCGTAAGGTTTTTAAATGTTGCTATTAAAGCACTTGACAGTGAAAAGAAAGATCTTGAAAAAGCTCATAATCATATAATAAAAGTACAGAACATAATTTCTGAACTTACAGTGACACTTGATCTTGAAAAGGGTGGAGAAATAGCTGAGAATTTAAAAGAACTTTATACATTTATGAAGAGACATCTAATAAAAGCTAATCTTGAAAAAGAACCAAAATATTTAGAGGAAGTAAAAGGCCTTGTTGAACAGTTAAGAGATGCATGGCGTGGAGTTGTTGATAAAGAGGAAAATCAATCAAAATCGGATAATAAAGAAAACAAACCTATGAAAAGTGTTAATTTTAAAGGATAAAAGATGATTAAACAGAAAAATCTAACCGCTTTCAGAAATTTTGACCCAGATTCATTTATTATAATGAACGCTGAACTTGTAAAAGATAATACCAAGTGTGAACTTTTAGAAGCAAGATCCGGCGATTATAGTCTTAAAGTAATACAAGACGATAAAGAATTGCTGATAAACAGCATGAGAGACCCAAAGCAGGAAGCGAAAAGATTTGTGCAGAAAATAGAAAAGCAATCGGGTAATTTTATAGTCATATACGGACTTGGACTTGGTTATCATGTACTTGAAGCATTTGATCAGATCATAATGAAGAAGGAAAATGCTAAACTCATAGTTATTGAACCATCAAGTAAGATATTTCTTAAAGCAATTGAGATAAATGATTTTTCTAAGCTCTTTGAAAATAAAAATGTACAGTTTTCAATTGGAAGAAATACCGATCTTATTAGGGATAAGATTGGACTTCTTTTTAAGATGTATGAGAATGATTCAATAAAAGTATTTGAATTTAACGTTTATAGAAGACTTTTTCCGAAGTTTATAGATGAGGTAGACAAGACACTAAAAAACGTACTTAGCGTTGGTGTATCAAACTATACTACTGTGATAAACTACATCGATGAATGGCATGGAAATATTCTTGAAAATCTGGAACATATTATCAAAAGTCCAGGTGTTGCGGATTATCAGAGTAGTTTTAAAGATAAACCTGCTGTAATAGTATCAGCTGGTCCATCATTAGATAAAAATGGACATCTTTTAAAGAAATTAAAAGGGAAGGCGTTGATCATTGCTGTTGATACTGCAGTAAAACCTCTTCTTTCAATTGGAGTCGAGCCTGATATTGTTGTCTGTGTGGATTCTCAATATGCAAACTACAGACATCTTGAGGGTGTTAAACTTGATAATGCTTTTGCTCTTTTATCTCCTATTGTATATCCGGAAGTCCCAAAGATGTTTGATGGTAGATCAATATTTTTTAACTTCTTTTTCCAGCTATCTTTCTGGATAGAAGAACATATGA
The DNA here is from genome assembly GCA_002869225.1 of Candidatus Muiribacterium halophilum. GTDB lineage: Bacteria > Muiribacteriota > Muiribacteriia > Muiribacteriales > Muiribacteriaceae > Muiribacterium > Muiribacterium halophilum. The sequence continues at coordinate 5,742 of PKTG01000052.1, forward strand.
AAGCTAATGGTATACTTGTGACAGGTGGTTCTGTTGCTACAGTAGCTTTTGATTTTGCAAGAAAGATCGGAGCTGATCCTATTGTCATGGTAGGACAGGATTTCGCTTTCTCATATAATTACAATCATGCTGTAGAGACTTATTGGGATAAAAATTTCTTTGAAAATCTATCAAAAGCAGGAATACTTCAAAACGAACATAGACAGCAAATAGTCGAATCCGGGAAGACAATTATAGAAGCCGATGATATTTACGGAAGAAAAGTAAAGACCTATAGGGTTCTTGATGATTATTGTAAATGGATGGAATATGAATGTGGACAGACAACTGGAACTATGATAAACGCAACAGAAGGTGGAATATTAAAACAGAATGTTAAAAATATGACACTTGATGATGCTATTAATGATCATATGA
>PKTG01000009.1 GCA_002869225.1 Candidatus Muiribacterium halophilum
TGTTTTTTGTTCAAGCGTTGTTTAAATTTTAGACAAAAAAACTCGTATAAACCCTCTAAATATCTAAAAAACACCCTTTTTTTAATTGGCACAGCATTTGCATATATATAAACGCAATGTTATTGCTGGGTAATTAAAGTCTCCCAGAACATATTATACTCCCTTTTGCTCCCTGTTAAAGCAGGGGGCTTTTATTTTCAAGAAACAGTTGACAAAAACAATACTCCCCGTTATTTTAAGAGAAATATAATAAATGAAAAAATTAAATGTAGACCGGAGGAAATTAATGCAGGTTAATGAGATGGAAAGAAATAGTGAAGGAAAAGTCGTCTATAAGATCACTCTTCCAAGTAAAAAAGTTGACGAAGCTATAGAGAGAGTCTATAAAGACCTGGTAAAAATAGTAAATATACCTGGTTTTAGAAAAGGTAAAGTACCTAAAAAGGTTCTTGAAGTTAGGGTTGGAAAAGAATATTTCCAGGAAGAAGCAAAGAAGATTTTAGTTGAAGAAAGTTATTATGAGGCTTTTAAAAAGATTGAAGACAAAGCGCTTTCACAGGAAATTGACAATCTTGATCTAACAGTTGGAAAAGATTTTACATATGAGATCAAACTTGAGACTATACCTGAAGTTGATATTAAAAGTGAGTCATACAAAGGTTTGGAAATAAAATTCACTCCTGAAGCATTTTCAGATGATAAAGTAGAAAAAGCTATTGAAGATCTTAGAAAAAGACATGCAGAGCAGGATGAAAAGAAAGATGGAGCTATTGAAAAAGGAGATGTTGCAATAATAGATTTCCTTGGAAAAGTAGATGGAACTCCTTTTGAAGGTGGAGAAGGAAAAGATTATTCTCTTGAAATAGGTTCAAAGACCTTTATAGATAATTTCGAAGATCAGCTTATTGGGTTGAAAGTAGGAGACAAAAAAGATGTAAAGGCGACTTTCCCTGAAGATTATAGAGAAGAAAAACTTGCAGGAAAGGAAGCTACTTTCGAAGTTGAGATCAAGATGATAAAAGAGATGAAACTTCCTGAAATAAATGAAGAATTTCTTAAGAAAGTAAATTATAAGACTGAAGAAGAAATGAAAAAAGATCTTGAAAAAAAGACAAAAGAGATGGTAGAGAACAACAATAAAGTTGGTCTTGAAAATAAACTTGTTGATGCAGCTGTTGAAAATTCAAAAATAGAAGCACCAGAAAAAATGGTTGAATACCTTATCGATAAACAGATCGAAGAGATTGAGCAGAATATGAAAAAGTATTTTCCTCACATGACCATAAACGATTATCTTAAAGCTATAAATACCACAATGGAAAACCTCAGAGATCAGCAGAGAGATAAAGCGAAAAAACAGGCTCAGGCAGAATTTGTTCTTAAAAATATCGCTAGAATTGAAAAGATAGAAGCTACTGAAGAGGATGTAAAAGGTCATATTGAAAAGATGGCAGAAGGAATGAACCAGAAACCAGATAAGCTTATGGAAGTCATAGAAATGCAGGGAAACATGAAGTTTGTGAAGGAAGAGGTACAGCTTCAGAAGACAGTTGATTTCCTTAAGTAAAATGCCGATATAAAACCTGAGAAATAAATCTGTTATAATAAACAAAGTTAAATAAACAAAAAGCCTGGGTGCTTCATTTAGAAGCACCCGGCTTTTCATAAAATTATTGAGGGAGGATTAAATGTTAGTCCCTATAGTCGTAGAACAGACTTCAAGAGGTGAAAGATCGTATGATATTTATTCCCGTCTATTAAAAGACAGGATTATATTTATAGGCCAGGAAGTCGAGGATAATATGGCAAATCTTATTATTGCTCAGCTTCTTTTCCTTGAATCCCAGGATCCTGATAGAGAGATCTCTATGTATGTAAACAGTCCAGGAGGTGTTATAACTTCAGGACTTGCAATTTACGATACTATGCAGTATATAAAACCAGATGTTGCAACTATCTGTATTGGTCAGGCTGCTTCAATGGGTGCTGTTCTTCTTGCAGCTGGTGCTCCAGGAAAGAGATATTCTCTTCCAAATTCAAGGGTAATGATCCATCAGCCACTTGGAGGTGCAAGAGGTCAGGCAACTGATATAGAAATACAGGCAAAAGAGATATTAAAATTCAGATCTTTACTTAACGGTATCCTTGCAGAGCATTCAGGGCAGAAAGTATCTAAAGTAGCCAAAGATACTGATAGAGATAACTTTATGTCTGCTCAAGAAGCACTTGAGTATGGTATAATAGATAAAATCATCGAACCTAAAAATTTAGCTGACTTGAAGGGGAAAAAGTAATGATTAACAACATGAAGAACAAGATAAAATGTTCGTTCTGTGGAAGAAATGAAGTAGAAGTAAAAAAGATATTTGCAGGTAATAATGTATCCATTTGTAATAAATGTGTAGAACTTTGTCATAATATCCTTATTGAGGAGCTTTCTGATGAAGTAAATGAAGAAATGGAAAGTATTCCTAGCCCAAGAAAGATCAACGATATACTTGATCAGTATATTATTGGACAGAATAGAGTTAAAAGACTTCTTTCTGTTGCTGTATATAATCATTATAGAAGAATAAACACTCCAAAAGCTTCACTTAAAGGTGTTGAGATAAATAAGAGTAATATTCTTCTTGTTGGTCCTACAGGTTCAGGAAAGACTTTGTTTGCACAGACACTTGCAAAGATACTCAACGTTCCTTTTGCTATTGGTGACGCGACTTCACTTACTGAAGCCGGTTATGTAGGCGAGGATGTTGAGAATCTTCTTCTTAGACTTATACAGAATGCTAATTTCAATATAAAGAATGCTGAAAGAGGCATAATCTATATTGATGAGGTAGATAAGATAGCTAAAAAATCTGAAAATGTATCAATAACAAGAGATGTTTCAGGTGAAGGTGTTCAGCAGGCACTTCTTACACTTCTAGAAGGAAAAGTGGCTAACGTACCACCACAAGGTGGAAGAAAACATCCACATCAGGAATATCTTAAACTTGATACATCAAATATTCTTTTCATTCTTGGTGGAGCTTTTGTTGGACTTGAAAAGATAATTGAAGAAAGAATAAGTGAAAAGAACATCGGTTTTGGTGCTGATATTGCATCAAATAAGATGGAAAATGATAAGATATATGAAAAGATGCTTCCACAGGATCTGGTTAAATTTGGTTTTATTCCTGAATTTATCGGCAGAATACCTGTCCTCGGTAATTTGCATACTCTTGATGAAGATGCTCTTGTCAAAATATTGTCAGAACCTAAAAATGCTCTTGAAAAACAATATAAGACTATGTTCCAACTTGAGAATATGGACCTTGAGTTTACAGAAGATGATATGAAAAAAGTAGCTCAGATAGCTCAGGAAAGAAAGACAGGAGCTAGAGGTCTTAGAGCTATAATGGAAGAGATAATGCTTGATCTTATGTATGAGATACCTGATATGGATGAAGTAGAAAAATGTGTCATTGATGGTAAGTACATTGAAGAAGTTATGGAACATAAGCATTGTGAAAATTCAATAGAAAGAATCGTCAAAGAAAAACTGAAGAAATCAGCATAGATTAAAAAGCCCCTCTCGTAGGGGCTTTTTTTTTACCCATTACGCTTTACGCTTATCGTTATTCTTGCTGTTATTAAATTATTCCTTTATAATTAACCTATGATAAACAAACGAGGTTCAATATATATAATCGCTCTTATGGCAACAGCAGTCATATATATTATTGCTATAAGCTTTACATACTTTTCTCGTACTTCATGGCAACAAGAGGTTATGGACAAACATAGAACTGTTGCTAAGTATCTTTCAGAAGCTGGCATAGAAAAAGGTTTGAATACAGTCTATAACACATTTTATTCTCCTTTGGTTGATATCGAGAAGAAAAAACTTAATTTTGAGAAATTAGGTCTTCTAGATTATGAACTGGCATCTGATTACTCAAAAGTCCTTGAAATGAAGGATTTTATTGAGGGTGGAGATATATATGTTGGTATAGAAGTTTTAAATATAACAGCAGATAACAGATTAGCTAGTTCAATAAAGATAGTTCCAGGTGAAGAGGATAAGGTTCCTGAAAGATTAAATATTTATAAAGCTGGTCAAGACGGAAATAGTGGAAAGAAATTAGGTGGATACATAGCTACTCTTAAGGTTACTTCGAAAGGAATCTTTAAAAACAGGGAGTACACAACAACAGTAACAAAATCTATGAAAGTCTGTAATATTTCACCTCTTGCTGAGGAATACACTCTTTTTATTCATGGTAAAAACGAGGAATACTTGCAATATGGAAGATTTGTATTATCAAATTGGACTATTGATATGAAAGAGATAGCTAATCTGGTCAATCAGATAAAAGAACTTGGTGAAAGAGCTAAAACACAATTACCGTCTACTTCGGTAAATGATTTCTCGTCTATGCTTAATTATGTGAAACAGTTTGTTATAACAAATAAAGATAGTGAAATAAAACAGGAAGCTTCAAAGCTTTTGTTTAATCTAGATTTTAGAAAATGGGGAAGGATAAGGACAAACGGTATTCTCAATGTTTATCTTCCTTTTTTTGAAGTTGATGATATAATCAATTATTTTGTGGAAAATCAATATTATTCTAAACCAGAAGTTGGTTATATAGCCTGTTATAATAGGCTTCATAACCTTTATCTTGGAAAGTATACAAGATATGAGGGGAATATAAGAAAACATTATTATAGATTGGCTCCATATATTCTATCAAGAAGATTCCCTGTAGAGAGAAATGATAAGTACACCAGATTCTCAACTGATTCTTATTATCCGCAGGAACATCAAAATGAGCAACTTCCTTCTAATTATATATTGACCCAACCTGGAGATATTGAAAAATTCTTATATCAGGAAACTTAAAAGAATCTTGAACTTAGAGGAACACAGATGAAACCTATAACTTTGAACGGTATTTATCTTGTAGAAGGAAATCTGGAGATTTCAGGTTATGTGAAAGGAAAGGGTGTTCTTATTGTAAAAGGTAATGTCATACTTGATGGAAACGTTAAGAATAGTGATAATTCAACTCTTTTATCAATAGTTGCAATGAATTCTCCAATAATAGTAAGACCGGAAGCTGAAAACATTGAACTCGATGCCTGTATATATTCAAGAAACTCAATAAAAGGTGGAAAAAAAATAAAGATAAATGGGAATTATGTGGTTGAGAACCTTAATAGGCAGTCTGGTAAAGATGCAAGAGATACCATAATGCCCGATGATTTTGAGGTGGTTTATAATAAAAATGTAAGAAATTATTATGGAAGACATATATATGGTGGAATAAGTTTAAAATCAAAAAGTAAATATTTAAATGAACTTTCAGATAATGATCTTGATAGACTAAAGACAAAGCAGAAGAATATGACTAAATAATGAAAACAGTGAACAGTAAACGTTAAGCGTGAAGCGAAATGGGGAAAAACAGAGAACAATTAACGTAAACCGTAATCCGTAAAGGGTAAAATGAAAAATATAGATAAGATAATAAAAATACTTAAGAAAGATACTAAAGATTTTGTTATTCCAAGTGTGACGGAACTTTCAGAAAAAAAAGATATTACTCCTTATATGATACTTGTATCGACTTTGCTTTCTTTAAGAACTAAAGATGAGATTACATACGAAGTATCCAAAAGACTTTTTGATATTGCTAAAACACCTGAAGAATTGTTAGAAATACCTATAAAAAGACTTGAGAAGATAATATTCAAGACTGGATTTTATCACAATAAAGCTAGGACACTCAGAGAAGTATCAAAAGAGATAATTGAAAATTATTCTGGAAAAGTCCCTTCTACAATAGATGAACTTACCTCATTAAAAGGTGTTGGTAGGAAAACAGCGAACCTTGTAGTTATAAAAGGTTTTGATAAACCTGGAATATGTGTTGATACACATGTACATCGGATCTCCAATCGACTGGGTCTTGTTCAGACTAAAAATGCTGATAAGACCGAACTGGCACTTAGAAAAGACCTTCCGAAAAAATACTGGATGGAAATAAATGATCTTCTTGTAAAATATGGTCAGAATGTTTGTAGACCAATAAGTCCACATTGTAAAGAGTGTAGATTGACAACTTATTGTAAATTTTTTAAAGAGAATAAAAAATGACAAAAAGAGTCCTTTTATTTATTGTAATTTTTTTAACTTCTTTCTTTTTACTTTCTTGTAATAAAGAATCAGATAATGCTTTGAAATGGAAACAAGCTGTGATTAATAAAAATAAAATAGAAGCGATTAAATATGCAGAACTTGTGATAAAAGACAAAAAGCTTGAACTACCTGAAAAAGTTTATTTCAATCATTTTATTAGAAACGGAATATCAGAAAAATATTTATTTTTAAAAGATTTCAACGGTTATGATTTTGATTATTGGCACTCAGCTTTAACTTTTAATAATATAGCAAAAGAAATATCAGAGAAAGTCGATCCCAAAGAGCTTGTTGAATATGTAAAAAATAAAGTGATACAGAAAAAAAACAAAAAATCCAGATTTTTGTGGCCCGAGAATATATTAAAAGATGGAGAAGGACTTTGTGATAGATCGGTATGGGTGCTTTGTGAACTTGCATTTCAGAAAGGTTATAATACAAGAGTAATATATCTTTACAAACCTGGTAGTGATTCATCCTTTCATACAATTTGTGAGCTAACTAAAGAAAATCGTAGTTTTGTTGTAGATACTGTAAACGATAGATATGTCGAAAGTGTGTTTGAAGATCTTAATAATAATAAAGAAAAATTAAATAGTTTATGGCCTAAATCGCAGATTTATCATCATTGTATTGACGGTGCAGTCTCTTTTGTTCCAGTTTTCCCGCAAGCTTATCTTCCAAAAAATAAACTACTTCATGAAACACTTTTGCATGTATTAAAAGATGAATGCCCGGTGTTTGGAATTTCTCCTTTAGAAAGGCTTAATTTTTATGAACAATATCTTAAAGAGAAAAAGATTAAGAATGATATCCCAATCCTTTTTTGGCATTATCCTATAAAGCTTCTAAGTGCTGAGATCGAAAATTTTTCCAACAAAAAATAAAATTTATACGTTAATATGTTGACAAGATTTTTATAATTATATAAGGTTACGATTACCGACCGGTCGGTAAGTCGAAG
>PKTG01000114.1 GCA_002869225.1 Candidatus Muiribacterium halophilum
CATGGTGGGAAGATATGGGCCGAATCAGCCGAAGGAGAAGGCAGTATTTTCTATATAGATTTGGATGAATCTTAACAAAAGGTAGCCGGTCCTTTTTTAAAATCATCTTTTCTCATATAAAATCATAAAACTTCAAAATCAATAAATTTTTATAGTTCACAATCAAAAGGAAAGGTTACAAAACTAAAATTTGATAAAATAAATATATGTAATATATAATACAGGCATGGATGAAAAAGGTGATTTCTTAAAAAAAAAATATAAAACAATATTCTTTATAATCATACTCGCTTTAATTTGTTTAAATATTTTTGCGTTTTTCTATACGAAAAATTCTATCCATAGAAGATATAATAAATTACATAAGACAACAGCTGAAAATATAAAAAATATTTTTAAAATAAATATCAATGAGGCTATTACAATAAAATGTTTTTTTGAAAATAGTGATCATGTGGAGTGTACAGAGTATAATAACTTTGTCAGTTATATTATCTATGCAAATCCAAGTATAGAAAATATAGTTTTTTGTTCAGATAAGCAAATCTATTGTATTGATAGTAAAAAAGACTGTCCTTTTTTTGAAAAGTATAAAGAAATTGCTCCCTATGGAATATCAATTCAAGAACATGGAGATTTTAAAGTTCTTATATATAAGTTGAATATTAATGCAAAACAAAAAGGTGACCTTTTTGCAATCTTTAATTACGATAGTATTATTTCAAGCATAAACCTAAATATCTTCCGAGATCTCAATTTTTCGATCGATCTTTATTCAAATAGAAATAAGTATAAAGATTACATTGCATTTTCTGTTTATAATCAAAGATTTATTGTTAGTAAAGAAAAATCCGTATTTACTCCTGTTGAAAAAGGCTATATTTTTGCTTTATTAATGCAATTTTTATTTTTTATATTTGGAATATTTATTTTAAAACTTAAAACAAAAAACCATTTGCTTATAGAAAGCCGTGAAAATATTAACCTGGAAAAAGAGTTGATTAAAGAAAATCAGTTAAGTGCTCTTGTGATTTTGGATAAATCAGGTTTGATAATTGATGTAAATAAAAAGACTTCAGAAATGTTAGGCTATAAAAAGGATTTACTTTTAAAAAAGTCTTTTCATGAATTTATCTTTAATGAAAAAGACAGATATATTTTCCTGAGAAGAATACTATATCCTGAGAATTCTGATCGACGAAATATATATAATATTATTTTAAAAGATAAATATGATAATAAAGTACCATGTTCGGTTTTGATCAATTACAAATATTATGAAGGAAAGATTGTCAGTATTATACTTAATTTTCAGGATTTAAGTGAACATATAGAAAAAGATAATCTGATAAATGATCTTGAAAGTTTTACAGGTTCGGTTTCTCATGATCTTTTAAATCCTTTGTCTTTGATTCAAGGCTATACAGATCTTATAGATTGGGAAGAAGATGAAAATAAAAGGAAAGAATATTTAAGTAAAATAACTAAAAGCTGTAATAATATGAGATTGATAATAGAGTATCTTTTAGAATTTTCCAGAATATCAAAAAAACAGTTAAAAAAAGAAGATGTCAATCTTACTGAATTGGTAAGTGAATTATTAGAGAGTCATTTTGAAGAGAAGATCGCTAAAGTGAAATTTAAATTGAATGATACAAAAGATATTAAAGCTGATAAGGATTTCATGAAATTAGCTTTAACAAATTTAATCTCAAACGCTTTGAAATATTCTTCTAAAGAAATAGAACCAATAATTGAATTTGGTGAGAAAGACGGAGTATTTTATATTAAGGATAATGGAGTAGGTTTTTCAATGAAGGAATACCAAAAACTATTTAAAAACTTTTCAAGACTTCATGATAAATCACAGTTCAAAGGATTTGGTCTGGGTTTAAATACAGTAAAAAGAATAATCGAGAAACATGGCGGGAAGATATGGGCCGAATCTGCTGAAGATCAAGGGGCAACTTTCTTTTTTAAGTTATAGTGAAACAAAAACCGAAATATCCGGTAATACATAACGAGGTGATTATGGATAAATCGGTTTATAAAAGATTAATAAACGAGATAGATGATAAAGAAATAATAATTAAAGATATCTTTCTTTTTCTTAATAATGTTGTTGTTAAAAGCAGAAACATTGGAGTAGCTGGAACCTGTAAAGAGCTGCCAATTAACAGCAGTAAGAGAAAATTATTTCCAAAATTATCCTATTTTAAGAATAAGACTGTAGAAGAGATCTTTGATTCACTTATTGATACTGAGAATATAATAGAAAGATCTGTTCTTTTAGCAGTAATCAACAGCTGCATATCAATACCTGAAAAATATACTGAAGAGAACTCTATTTCTATTGCAAGAAGAAGTTTCAAAGAAGATTCAAAAATCTCTTTTATTGGACATTTTCCGGCAGCTGACAGATTAAGAAAGGAAGGATTTGATGTCAATATTATAGAGCTTGAACCAAAAGAAGGAGATATATATTATTATGAAAGTGATCACGTCTTAAAAAACACGGATATTCTTTTTATAACAGGTTTGACAATAATAAATGGGACTTTTAATGATATCTTAAAAAAAACAAAAGAGGATTGTATCAGAGTTTTAATGGGTCCTTCTGTTCCACTATCACCGGTATTTCTTGAACTTGGAATTCACATTGTGGGTGGATCGATTGTTAAAGACGAAGAAAAGATGATGGAGTTCTGGCAATGTGGTGGAGCAGGTATGAGAAGAGCTCCAAAAGGAGCCTTGAAAGTAGCTTCTTTAATAGATCATCAGATGCTTTGATCCAACTTAAGCGATGCTAGACCGTTTTCGTAAAACTCTTTCTCGTAATTCCCCCAGATCTCTTTAAGTTCTTCTTTTTCCTTATCATTAAGCTGATCTGGAAATCTTTCTTTATATTTTTGGTATATATCACGAGAAGCCATTCTGAAAGCAAGTTCTTCCCAAAAGATATTATCATAAAAAGTCTCAGCAAACTGATTGATATCTCCGTGAATAGAGGCTAGCTGTTTTGCAGGTATGCTTCCTGTAAATCTTAATACAAGGTCGGATATGTCAGTTTCTTCAAGACCGTTATCTCTACATGGTTCTCTGAATTTTCTTGATATTGAAAAAAGTGCTTTTAGTATAACCTCTGTCTCTTTATTATTTAAATCAATTTTCATTTTCTTCTCCTTGCTTCGATTAAGATATATTATGACCATTATATTAATTATAGTCAAGTAGTAGGTTAAAACAGGGTTTATGGAATCATCCATTTCGCTTAACGCTTTACGTTGAATAAGTATCCTGGTTCTTCCTATTTTTATATACTTATGTTATTTTGATTTTAATCAAGTCTAAAAGGGCTATATGGGAGGCAAAAGCATATGAAAAAAAAGGCATTTAAGCAAAAACTAAATACTAAAAAACTATTGGAACAATATGAAAAACCTCTTTATCAAAAGATTATAAATTTTATTTTACTTAACATTGGTTTTACAATTTCAGCACTAGGTTATGTCTATTTTTTCCTCCCTAATAGAATAGTAAATGGTGGAGCAGGTGGTGTGGCAACCGTACTTTATTATACTTTTGGTTTTAACGTATCCCTTACCTTGATAACGATAAACATATTTCTTGTCTTCCTGCAGATGAGATTACTCGGCAAATCTTCTTCTTTTAAGACTTTATATGTGATTATAGTACAACCTATTGTAATTCAGTTTCTTTTGAAATATGCTGATAAGACTCATATAACGGATGATCCAATGCTTGCATGTCTGTTCGGCGGGGTCATGACCGGAATAGGAATTGGAATAGTCTTTAAGGTAGGTGGAACAACTGGAGGAACAGATATTCTTGCCAGGATCTTCTCTAAGTATCTTAGAGTATCAGTTGGTAGAGCATTGACCGTAATAGATTTTTCTATAGCATTATCATCGGGTATCTTCCTTGGAAAAATAGAACTCGCTCTTTATGGCATCATCTCAATATTCTTTGTTACAAGGATCATCGATATAATACAGCAGGGATTAAATTATAGTAAAGTCGTGTATATTATATCACCACAGTATATGATAATCTCAGAGGCACTTATGGGAGAACTTCAAAGAGGAGCTACTCTTATAGATGTACAAGGTCTTTTTACTCAAAAAGATAAAAAGATGATAATGATAGTTATAAATAAGAGACAAATATTTAGACTTAAAGAGATAATAGATCAATTTGATCCGGGAGCATTTACAGTAGTAACGGATGCGTATTCTGTAATGGGAAATGGCTTTAAAAGACATCCGGAGGTAGAGTGAACGTGAATTTAGAAGTCCTGAGACAAATAGAATGGCTTCCGTTTATGACCTTTATAATTATAGCCAATTTCACCCCAGGACCAAACAATATAACAAGTGCCTCAATTGGTGTTAACAGAGGTTTTAAAAAGGCTTTAATATTTATAATCGGAGTTCTAATAGGTGTTATAAGTGTGATGACCTTCGGTGGATATTTAATATCATTATTATCCGAAGATTATAAAGAATATATTTCATATCTAAAGTATCCTGGAGCAATTTATATAATATATCTTTCATATTCAATTTTAAAGAGTAGATCCTCTGATATTCAATACAAGAAAATAAAGGGACTGAATACAATTGATGGTGTGATTTTACAGCTCTTTAATCCAAAACTCATAACATATTCTATTCTTATCTATACAACATATTTGCTTCCAATAGCATATAATATTTTCTATGTATTTTTATCAGCTGCTTTTCTTTCTGTATTTACTTTGTTAGCTACTATGTCATGGGCGTTATTTGGTAAGATTATATCTAGATTATTAAAAAATGAAAAGCAGTATAAATTAATAAACACTGTTCTATCTCTATTACTAATTTATACTGCTATCGATATATTGTTATCATAAGAAACTGGGGTTAGGATTTAGGGGTTAGGGATTAGGGTTGGACTTATTATTAAACCATAATTTAGAATTCAGAATTGAGAATGGAGAATTAATGTCCTTTTTAATTTAAATCAAAACCGGAATTCTCAATTGTAAATTGTCAATTCTCAATTTCTTCTAATGTTCCCCGTTTCCCTTTACCCATTACACTTCACGCTTCACGAAAAAAGTTTACTGTTTCTTTGCTTCGTTTATTATCAATGTTATATCTTCAGTTCCTTCAATCTCATTTAACTTATTACTGAAATAATGTTCAATATATCTGGATGGGTTTTCTTTCACCATCTTCTGAATATCATCAAGCATTACATCAGTCTCATAAGAAAATTGATTGAAGAGAACGTTAGCAGTTATATTTTCTGAGTTTTTCCCCATTTCACGCATCATTGTGATTGTAGTTAGATAATTTGCGATTGTATTATCAAACTGTGTGAAGTCAAAATCAGATCTTTTAGTAGGTCTGGTTGGAAGATCTGCAACAACTATTTTAAATGGTCCATCCTCTGTATCAAGTACTATTGTTGAGTTCATATCGTAAAGAGCATCTTTCTTACCTGCAAGTCCTTTTGATTGCAAATATCCAGGTGCTAATCTAGGAAGTATGACTCTTGGATTTAATAGAACATATGGTATTATCCATTTTTTTAATCTTTTTTTCTTTGGCACTACTTCGTTGATTAGATCAAACACAGTTGATACACAAGAATTAACAACTGTATTATAACTCTCATCTCTAACTGATGCAGCTTTTTTTAAAGTTCTTATAAGTAGATCTTTTTTCTGATCATCATTTAATTTTAATTTATATTGTCCTATTGTTAGTCCGCCAACATTTATAGCTCTCTGAATACCATCGGTATATCCTGTTACAGTATATATAATAGGATAATTACCAGGTTTTACACCTTTGATTATTGAGTATTCCTGATCGGTTCTAAGCCATGCTTCAACAGACATGACAAGACCTATCTCTTTTTCACCACGATCTGTTACAATCCCATTGAAGTCTTTCATTAAAAACATCAACATACCATGTGCACCAATATATTTAGGTGGAAAATCTTTAGACCAATAATAAACATCTTTTATCTTATTTGGATCTATTGTAGCGGTTCTAAACTCAGCGGAGTCAAATGTTCCATCAGGAAAACCAAATCTAAAATTCTTTACCACCATATTTCCGTTATCCTTAATTGTTAGATCTATTTGTCTCTGATCTGGTCTAAGAGGAGCAAGTGAATATATGGAAGTTATTGTCAATAAAAGTATGAGCAAGAAAACCGTTTTTTTATACATATTACCTCCGAAAGTTAATTATTGAGTTAATTATAGCATATTATTGAAATTTTCACTATTGGTTTATAGGATAAAGATTGTAAATTTGACATCATTACAAATTTAAGATAGTATTAATGTATATGAACACGACCCCTCGTTTCATTATTAAAGGCAGACATCGTAAAGATGCCTGCCTTCTTTATATTTTATTAAGAACTATTAAAAATTTTATTATTATAGCGTATTATTATA
>PKTG01000100.1 GCA_002869225.1 Candidatus Muiribacterium halophilum
CATTTGATATTACACTAGATATAGACTCTGCACTTTTCATACTGACGCCTGCGACTGCTCCCAGTATTGTTAAAATCAATAAGATCGCTCCAAAACCTATCATCAATCTAGTTCCTAAAGCCATATTTTTCATTTTCCAGTCCTCCGTATTTTAGTTAGAATAATCAAATGTTTGATAACGCTTCAAGTTCATCAGAAGAAAGTATCTTGTTGACATCAAGTAAAATAACTACTTTATCGGATACTTTTCCGACTCCCATGATAAAATCGATGTTACCCTGACTGCCAAATGACGGTGAAAGTTCTATTTCTTCCTGACTTATATCAAGAACTTCTGACACCTCATCCACAATAACACCTTGTCTTATCTCGTTATCACCAACCATCAGTTGAATTACGATAATACATGTCTTTTCATCATCATCATGAGTCTCAAGATTAAACTTTTTTCTAAGTTCGATGACAGGTATTACCTTTCCTCTGAGATTGATTACTCCCCTAATAAAATCCGGAGCTTTCGGGAAATGAGTTACGTTCATCATACCGATGATCTCCTGAACCTTCAAGATCTCGATACCATAAGTCTCATCTCCTAGATAGAAAGTCAGATATTTACCAGCTAGACTTTCTATGGATCTTTCCTCTTTTTTGATCTTCTCTGCCACGATTCCTCCTAAATTCCGTTGTTTAGTTATTATTATATTATTAATATATCTAAGTTATAAAGGTTTGTCAAAACTTTTATTTTATTATTCTTTGTTTCATTTTATTGAAAGTTTGATTATTTTTTTCTATAGACAGATGGTTGCACAGATTTGTAGATATCCCCTTCAGTTGTCAAAGTCTCAGCATTCCCTAATATAAGAAAACCGTCACTTCTTATTATCCCATGTATCTTCCTTACTATCTGACTTCTTGTAGGATTATCAAAATATATCATGACATTACGACATAGAACTATATCTATAGGCCCTTTTAAAGGATAATTATCCTCCATTAGATTAAATTTTCTATAGACTATCATATTTTTAAGTTCCTGATTTATTTTATAACATTTCATACCATTATTATTCACACAACAAAAGTGTTGATTCAATATCTTCTTATCCATCTTTTTCATCTTCTCTTCAGGATATTCACCTTTCATTGCCTGTTTAAGCACAGTATCAGAAATATCTGTAGCCAGTATCTTAATATCAAAATTCATTTTATGCCAAACATCTCTTAGCGCTTCTCTGAGAACAATAGCAAGAGTATAAGGTTCCTCGCCTGTCGAACTTGCTGCAGACCAGAACCTGAATTTCCTTTGTCCGTTTTCCGCCCATTCTCTTACAGCCTTCTGAATAAAATCAAAGGATTTTGGCTCTCTGAAGAAATGCGTGACATTTGTCGTTGCTACATCTATAAGTTTCCACAACTCGTCTTCATCTTTTTTTATAAATTCAATATATTCATTATAATCAGAAATACCTGTAGCTCTTAATCTCTTAGCAACACGAGCCTGAACCAGAGCCTCTTTACCAGGTTTAAGAGCTATACCACTGTGTTTATAGATTATTTCCACGAATTTATAAAAGGTCTTATTATCCAAGTCATGCTCCTCTTTAAAAATAATATTCCTGTTTACTGACAACATTTATAAGCGCACGAGATATCTGTTTTAAAGGAAACTGTTTGTTAACAGCCCCCATATCATATGCAGCTTTAGGCATTCCGTATACAACAGATGATTTTTCATCCTGGCCAATCGTATAAGCTCCACTTTCATGCATCATCTTAAGACCAGCAGCTCCATCTGCTCCCATGCCTGTTAGAATGACACCAATAGAATTTTTACCAGCTTCAGATGCTACGCTTTTAAACAAGACATCACACGAAGGTCTCTGATAATGGACTCTGGGACCTTGATTAAGACGAACACTATACCTTGCTCCACTTCTTTTTAATAGCAGATGATAGTTTCCGGGAGCAATCAGCACTTTACCGACAGATACAGGTTCACCTTCTTCAGCCTCTTTCACATGCATATTGCATAACTCATCAAGTCTTTCAGCAAAAGATTGAGTAAAACCAGGAGGCATATGCTGGGCTACCAGGACACCAGGAAAATTAGACGGCAGATTCTCAAGCACCTCTTTTATAGCTTCAGTGCCACCAGTAGATGCTCCAATAGCGACTATCTTCGACGTAGTATCTATTTTAATAGGCTCTATTTTCTTTTTGCCAGAGGATTCTGATAGAGTCTTCTTTTTAATTATAGCTCGCGATGCCGCTTTTATCTTTTCCACTATCTCCTCAGCTACATCGCCGACACTAAAAGAAGACCCGGGTTTGGATATTACATCAACAGCTCCAAGTTCCATCGCTTTAATAGCCATATCCCTGGAATTACGGGTAAGAGAAGAGATAATTATTACAGGCATCGGAAAATGTCTCATAAGCTTTGCAAGAAAAGTAAGGCCATCCATCCTTGGCATCTCAATATCAAGGGTTATAACATCAGGTTTTTCCTTGACTATAATATCTCTTGCAACATAAGGATCAGGAGCACTTCCTACTACTTTTATTTCTCCATCCTCTTCCAATACTCTTTTAAGTATTTTTCTTACAACAGCAGAATCATCGACTATCACTACTTTTATCATCGGATACCGCCTATAATAATTTATTGATATCTATAATCAAACTGACTGTTCCATCACCCATTATGGCACCACTAGATATAAAATCATACTTTTTAAAGAATGCTCCGAGATTTTTTATAACAACTTCCTGCTTACCAAGTATTTCATCAGCCATAAGACCTATCTTTTTTCTGTCAGTCTCGACAATAATCACTATACCATCCTCAGGATTTTTAGAATCACTTTCAACCTGAAATACCTCTGGAAGTCTTACAAGTGGATGGACAAGGTCTCTGACCTTTATCATCTCGCCCTGATTGGCCATATTGAAATAATCTTCCGCTGTAGGTTTTATAGCTTCTTCAACTACCTGTGCTGGGATTATAAACCTTTCATCTCCAATCCTGATTACAACACCATCTAATATAGCAAGGGTCAACGGAAGTTTTATATAAAACACACTTCCCTGTCCATCGGTAGATTCAATATCTACTCTTCCTCCAAGAGATGTTATTGCGTTTTTAACCACATCCATACCTACACCTCTTCCTGATATCTCACTTACTTTTTCCGCAGTTGAGAAACCAGGTTTGAAGATCAGATTGAATATCTCTTTATCCGTTAGATGTTGTTCCGGAGTTATAAGATCATTATCTAAAGCTTTTTTTAATATCTTCTCTTTTGACAGACCTTTACCATCATCTCTAATTTCAATAACTATGTTTCCGCCTTTATGATAAGAGGAAAGCCAAATATTACCTGTCGAAGGTTTCCCAGCCTCTTCCCTTTCTTTTGGCATTTCAATACCATGATCACATGAGTTTCTTATCATATGCATAAGAGGATCATGAAGTTTATCAACCATGTTTCTATCTATCTCTGTTCCTTCTCCTGATATTTTGAGTTTGATAGCTTTTTTTAATCTTTTGGAATTATCTCTTACCACTCTCATCATCTTCTGAAATGTAGCACCGATAGGTACCATTCTTAGCGCCATCGAAGATGTCTGCAATCTAGTACTTATCCTTTTTAATTCGCCTAATATCTTTTGTGTAGTCTTTTCTGTTATTTGAAGAATACTTTCATCCTGAAACAACATATTGTTAACAACGATAAGTTCACCAACATTATCAAGTAAAAAATCAACTTTATCTGTATCTACTTTGAGAAACTTGGTTATTTTTCCACTTCCATCGATCTTTTCGGAATCCTCTTCCAATGTTTTTTTACTTTCTTCTTTTATCAGATCCAAATCTTTTTTATCAATAACTACCTTTGCAGAACCTTCTCTGATCTCTTCCACTTCCTTTTCTATCCATTCAGTATCAAGAGAAAATTCAGGAAAAAAGCCATCTTTTAAAGATTCTGAAACTTCCTGAAGTGATTTTTTCAATGCATCCAGGACTGTAAAAAGAAACTCTATCACTCGATCGTCAATCGTTATTCTATTGTTTCTGAGTTCATCCAGAAGATTTTCTCCAATATGAGCATAATGATTCAGTTCATCAAACTCAAGAAAACCCGAACTTCCTTTAATGGTATTAACTACTCTGAAGATATCATTAATAAAACTTATATCATTATCATTCTCAAAAGCAAGAAGTTTGACTTCAAATTCGTTTAATCCTTCATTTGATTCAACAACAAAATCATTCACAAGTTCAGAATCAGTGATCTTCTTTCTTGTCTTCTCTCTTTTTTCACTCTCATCAAGAGTGCCTTCCTGAATATCCTTTAGAAGTTTTGAAAATTCTGAAAGTTTTGTATCAAACTCATCAAAAGAGGAGAAAAAAGTATCATCCAACGCTTCTCCTAATATCTTTTTGGCTGGTTCGTCATCAGGAAGAGACATTATGAGTTCAGTCATCTTAGCATAGACTGTACCGTCTCCAAACATCATAAAAGGGACATTTTCACGGATATTATTTAGAATATCATTCATATAATCACCTACCAACTTAATTTAAATCAATGATATTCAAATATTTAGTATATGTCAAACTGAAGGAGATTTTATTTGTTTTTTTGATAATTTATTTCATTTTATTGAAAGTCACATTCCAATCCTACCAAGAAGACGTTTCATAAAAGATGGTCTAAATATATAAAGAAGAGGAATTGATTTGCCTGTAAAACGTCTTGCTATATTAATAAAAGCTTTTGAAGATACAGCCCAACTTTTCTTTATAACTGGAAGACCAGTGTTAACAGATTCAGATATCTCATCATCTTCAGGTACAACACCTAAAATATTCAGACCCAGAATATCTTTTATCTGATCTAAACTTAAAAAGATCTCTTTCTGAGCTTTTTCTATTGAGAACCTGTTTACAACAACATCCGTTGTCTTCACATCATTATCGTCAAGAACTCCTATAGTCCTGTCTGCATCGAGTACAGAAGTACGATCAGGATTTACAACAAGAAGAGCTGTGTCTGTGATAGGAAGAAGATTCTTTAATCCAACACCTATGCCTGCAGGTGAATCTATGATTATATAGTTATATTCGACCTTAAGTGTCTCTATTATCTTTGAAAAACCCTTACCCTTTAAAGAACCTTTTTCATGTATCTGTGAAGCAGGTAAAAAAGAGAGGTTTGGAAAATCTTTATCCTGAATAAGCGCATCAGAAAGAGTACATTCACCCTCTATTACATCTATTATATTATGAAATATCCTGTCAGAATAACCAAGGATTATATCAAGATTCCTTAACCCGATATCTGCATCGATCACAACTACTTTCTGTCCTGTCATAGCGAGACCAAGAGAAAGATTAGCAGATATAGTCGATTTACCCACACCGCCTTTACCGGAAACGACTGTTACTACTTTTGCAAGATCCGGATTCGTCTTATATCCTATATCACTTCTAAGCATATCGTTCATCTATGACTCCTAAGCGACCATTCTTTATAATCTTCAAGAAATACAGAACTGTTTTTATAATATGCTACTGTAGGCAATCCCTGCTGTAGCTGCTCAATAAGTTCATCGTTAAGCACAAGAAAAGTATCGCTGATCCTGAGTTGTGAAGGTTTGAAAAAAGAAGATATAATGACACTTTCTTCATCACCATCCTTACCTGCCCATATATCACCCCTCATCACTCCCATCACAAGCACATTACCACCTGCAACTATCCGTGCTCCGTGACTAACATCACCTAATACAACAACATTGCCTCTATATTCCACAAGCTGGCCTGATCTTATACTTTTTTTGATCCAAAGCGTGTCTTCATTATTGATCTGATCAGAATATTCATGTTCACTTTTCTCCAGATGCTCCTCTAC
This sequence comes from Candidatus Muiribacterium halophilum, assembly GCA_002869225.1. Classification (GTDB taxonomy): domain Bacteria; phylum Muiribacteriota; class Muiribacteriia; order Muiribacteriales; family Muiribacteriaceae; genus Muiribacterium; species Muiribacterium halophilum. Next base: position 5,922 of record PKTG01000100.1, read on the forward strand.
TTTAATACCTCTTCTATTAGCTATCTCATGCACTTCTGGCACTTTTGATATTATCTGTATTATATTGAGTTTAAAATTATCTTTGGCTATCAACACAAACTCTTTAAGATCTGAATCTCTCAACTCTCTGCTACCAAAATTAAGTATCGCATTTGTATGATAAATATAAGAACCGATATTTTGCATCTTCTGAAAAAAGACCTTTTTAAGATTATAAAAAGGAACTTTATCATCTAAGATCACAAGCAAACCGGATCTTATCTTCTGTAATATTACAGCATCATTATCTAGAAGCATAAGTTTACCCCTGTCCATTCATCTTTCTAAGAACTTCCTCCAACATCTGAGAAGCTACTTTACTATCAGGATTAAGTTCAAGAGCTTTTCGGTAATTGAACAAAGCTTCTCTAAGATCACTTTTTTCATAAAAATAAATATCTCCAAGATTCATATAAGCTTCAAAGTTCTTATCATATAACTCAAGAGATTTCTTGTACATCTCGATACTCTCACTTACTCTTCCAGCATTCTGAAGAACAACCGCGAGCTTATAATAAGGTTCATACTGATCTGGAGACAACTCTATTGATTTTTTAAAGGCTTCATAAGATGCATCTATAAGACCTCTTTGAAAATAGGCCCAACCAAGTCTATAATAAAGATATGCATTTTTAGGTGTTAATTCGGTCAGTTTAAGATAACTCGATATTGCCTGACCTATCTTTCCCTGAGCTTCGTAAATACGAGCCACATCAAAAAGCGCTCTTGTATGTTTTGGATCTATCTCAATAGCTTTGTTTAATAGTTCTAGCCCCTCAGTCTGATGGTTTGTCTTTATCTTCAATATTACAAGATTGTAATACCCTTCTGCATACTTAGTATCTATATCAATAGTCTTCTCAAAACATATCTTAGCTTTATCCCATTTTTCCTGATGAGAATATACAAGTCCCAGATTATTATAGGCATCTACATATTTTGGATCAAGATCTATAGCTTTTTTTAGTTCTTTTTCAGCAAGTTCAAACTTGCCATTATGCCCAGCAACCGATCCTAATTGATAATGAACTTCTGGAGAATTCTTATACTGAGATTTAATATCAAGATCTGTCTGTGAAGTCCTGACGTTACGTCTTTTTTTTGGGAAACAGCCTGTTAAAAGTATTGGTATAAGAATAGATATTATCAACAGAAGAAGAGTTCTTCGTTTAATATTCATCACGGGTAAATCCTTCCCTCTCAAGTAATGAAATTATCTTTTCATCAAGAGTATTATTATTTTTTAAAAGTTTACCAAAATATTTCTTTTTTTCCAAATCGTTAAGTTTATTGCTACTATACCAACCATAAAATAATGTCTTATCATCTTTTCTGTGTCTGGATATCTCATAAAAATAATCTATTGCTTTATCAAATCTTCCTTGCTCATACCAGGATATTCCTTTTCCAAAAAGATCTATCATCTTCATCTTTTTAAGAACTAAAGTCCCGTTTGTAGCAAAAGGCTCAAGATTCTTTGAGTTTAAGACGTAAATATCCTGCTGTTTATCCATTCCAATCGCCATAGGATTGACAAAACGATTCTTTCCATGACCGAACTTGCCAAATTCAGAAATATATGCTCCTGTTATATCAAAGATCTGCATAATACTTCTTGCATAATCAGCTATTGAGATAAAACCATCTTTTGATATTACAAAAGTGAATTTACCAATAAAGGTACCTTTTCCAAGTCCCGTCTTTCCAAAAGAGTTAAGATATCTTCCCTCTTTTGAGAACTTTTGTATCCGGTTATTTCCGATCTCATTTACATAAAGATTATCATTTGCATCCACATCCATATAGAAAGGATTCTTGAACTCACCTTTTCCAAATCCGTAATCCATTCTGAAATCACCATCAGAATCGGTAAGTTTACCAATTTGAAATAAAAGCTCGCCTGAAGAGGAATATTTTGACACCATATGATTATATCTATCCATGGTATATATACTTCCCTCTGAATCCACACAAAAATAATCTATTTTAATATCAACATCCGGACTTCCTTCGGTCATTATAGAATAATTGACAAAAAGACTTCTTCCAGTCTTCTCATTATATTGAAGCTTTTTCTTTGTCCTGTTTACAAAAAGTATGTTTCCACTATCATCAACGGCAATATTAGAAAGTGTCTCATCAGATCCCGGAATATTTCTTATCATACTATCGGTATCATATTTTATTACTCTCTGCCCTTCAGGTGATAATATAAAAACTCCTCCATTTGAATCCGCTATGACACCAAAACTATTATCAATATAGGATGATAACACCATATAGGAACGAAGGAAATCTCCCTGAAATGAAAAAGCCTGTATCCTTTTTCTCTCAGAATCAAGTACAAATATAAAACCAAGCTCGGAAATCCCAAAGATCATCTCAGGACTGTTAAGCATACTATCCTTTTTTCCATATTTTGAGATAGTTCTAAGATATTTCAGACTCTTGTCAAACACCTGAATTCTATGACCACCTCTTTCAAGCACAAAGATAAGTGAGGATCTATCAGCATATATCTGATACGGTTCAATAAACTCACCAGGAGCTGAACCTTGTTTACCGAGTTGTGAAAGAAATCTTCCATCTTCTGCGTCAAAAAGCTGTATTCTGTTGTTGTTTGTATCTGCGACATATAACTTATCATCGAGATATGCGACGTTGATCTGAGCTCCTAACTCTCCTGCACCAGTACCACTTTTTTCTATATTAAACAATCTCTTTCCGCTCTTTAGTGAAAAACCTCTAATAACAGCTCCTGATACGCTATAGCAGAACAATCTCGCATCTTTTATATCAAACGCGAACCTTACGTTTTCTCTAAGCCCTATATCTATTTCCCTTATCTTCTTAAATCCAGGTCGAAATATCTCAACCACACCTTTATTTAGATCGAATATATATATTATACCTTCCGGGTCTATCGAAATAGTATAATCTCCTTTTCTTTCGACTTTAGGTCTACCCTCAAGTATCTTTTCTCCAATATCAAGATCCTCTCCAGCTTTAAAGATTGTTTGTCTGTATGTATCAAGAACATAGAAGGAACCATTATTCTTATGAATTGCTTTTATATCTTTCAGACCAGTATCAATTGTCTTTAAAAGGACTCCGTCAGGAGAATATTTTTTGACGATCCCAGTATGAGGTACGATTATATAAATATTTCCCTGATCATCGATCGGGATGTTTAAGATCTCTTTATCAAGCGGCATCTTCTCAATATTTATCTCTTTAAGAATATCATAGCCTCTATAAGAATCTGATGGAGTCTTTTCAAGTACAGGGACTTTGTTTGTCAGTCTGGGTCTTCTGGCCAGATCAGTTTTTTTCTCCGGAGTTGTCTCCTCATCCATACACGAGATATTAAAAACTACGAATAATATTAAGACTATTAAAGATATTCTTTTAAAAAACATATTCAGCTCTCTCAAGATCGATACGATATACACAATTTTCAGATTGACAACTTATAAATACACTACCAGCAGTTAACTGAACATCTTCAGGTTTGAAATCCAGCTTTATCTCTTTTACATAACTCTCATCCTTAGATGATATAATAAGTTTTGAATCAGAAGTTACAACCGCTATAATGTTATTATAAACTGATATCCCTAAAGGTCTTTTGACAAAACTCTTTCCAAATTTTAAAAACTTTTTAAAACTCCCAAATCTGTCATATAAATGAACTCTATTATTTCTGTAATCAGTCACATATAGATCATAATCATTATCAACAGCAGTATATTTAGGTTTATTGAACTGTTTTATCCCACGCCCGAAAGAACCTAAAGTCAGTATATGGTTACCGTTTCCATCAAACTTCTGTATTCTATCATTTTCTGTATCCGCTATATAAATATCACCGGATAGGTCCATACATATTCCTTTAGGAAGGTAGAATTCTCCGTCTTTAGAACCATTTCCACCAAAAGCTGATATAAAGTTTCCATCAATATCGAATTTAGCGACTCTATGATTTTCAGTATCAACAACATAAACAAATCTTCCCACGACTATATCAGAGGGCCTGTTAAATCTACCTTTAAGATCGTTTAAAGAGGTAGACCATCCGAATCCTCCGAATTCAAAAGAAAAGAGGTCGTTTCCTGTAAAGACCTGTATTCGATCGTTCATTGAATCCACAACAAAAAGTCTTGAGAAATAATCTACAAATATACCAGATGGGTAGTTAAATCTACCCTGATCAACACCGTGACCCCCGATTTTCTTCTTGTCGATCTGATCATTTACATCTATAGCTATTAATCTTTTCCCTTTTATATCCTCAGTCTTTAAAAGTTCCATACTGTTATTTTCAGCTTGGCTAAGACATGATACTATCTTCTTTCCATCCTTATCATAAAGACAGATAAAAAGCCCCTTCTTCTTTGCAGAATAGGTTATGGTGTTTCCGTTGATCTTTACATCCTCTATTAGATGAGCAGAAAACGAAACAATTGAAAATAAAAAAAATATCAGAAAAAATATATTCTTCTTCATAATGAAAATAATAATATATACGTTATACAAACGCAAATATGATAAACAGGTTACGGGTTAATAGTGTATAATCTCGAACAGGAATCCTGCTCCTCTTTATCTTTAAAGTATAATATTTCGGTCATCACCTTTGTCTCATCTAAAATAAAACCTGGAAATGAGAAGGTTATATCATAATAACCTGAGACACTCTTTCTTATTGAGCTAAAAAATTCATCTATACTTTTTTCTGTCGGAGAATAAAAATATTTTCCTCCTGAATAAATAGAAAGCTGTTTTAATACAAAATGATTGGCCTCTTTATGAAAAGTCATAGCATATAATGGTATCTTAGAATCTTTCAAAGCCCATTTAACATCCTTAAGCTTTTTTTTTGACATAGGAGCTTTATCCATCTCATAACGCTGATCTATTCCATCAGAAAGAAGCAGTATGCTTTTTTGACCTTTAACAGAATACAGCTCAAGAACCTCTTTGAAAAGCGAGTCGAATAAGGCTGTACTTCCTTTTGGAATGACATTTTTTCTTATAAGAAAAGGATTTACATCAAATTTATTTCCAGGTATCCTTTTCAGATTTGAATCAAAAGAATAAAGGTGTATTCTCTCATTGTCCTGCACCTTTAGATTAAAAACTGATATCAGCTCAAGATATTTATCCCATAATCTTTCCATTGAACCCGATTTATCAAGTAAAAGTGCTATGTTATGAGGATCTTTTCCTCTATCCACTTTATACGGACTGACCTGACAACGAACACTTACCTTTATATCCTCAACTTTTGGAGCGTTTGTATTTTTTCCATATCTATATGCATAAGCGGTAAGGATTATCTTGGGAGAATCGATGATTATGTCTTCTAAAGATATCCTATATTCTTTATAGACCGAGAAGACATCATCTGGAAACTTTCTATCCTTGTTTTTCATATCTATCTCAGAAAGAATATTGAGAGTATCACCTTTGTAGTTGACAGATATATTTACCTCTCTGGTATATAGTTGATCTTTTAAAAATGGATCATCAAGTATTATTGTAAACCTATCTCTTAGCATATCTTCAAGAAAATTTGAAAAAGACTTTGTATCAGTTATCATCTTAGCTTCTGTACCTTCAGCTATACCTTTGAGATTATATTCTGATCTTCTTTCAGTCCCAAGAGCCAGGGTTAGACATTTAACACCTTTTTTATTTGCTTTATCAATACAATCCTTCATAGAGTATACGCTCATAAGTTGAGCTGAACCGACGTTGACCTCATCGATCCCATCTGACACGACAACAAGAAGTTTTTTTTCTAAAGGAGCACCTTCATCAAAAAGATCAAGTGCATAATATATCGAATCAAAATACGCTGTAGGTCCTTTAAAATCAATCTTTTCCAGATGCTCTTTTATATTTTCCGGTTCTGCTGACTCCGGTCTTTTGAACACTCTCATACGATTGGAAAATGTAGCATAAGCCTTAACGGAATTATCAGGTGTCTTATCCAATATGTCCATAAAAAGGCCTATAGATCTTTCCTTTTCAGTCTTCACACTAGCACTAGTATCAAGAAGAATCACGAGTTTAAAAGGTTCTCTATCCTCAATAAGCTGAGGCTCTACTACAGCTGTAATAAAAGGGACAAGTCTATTATCCGGAATATCATTTTTCATCCCTCCATTATCTTGAAAATATGATAACCTTTGAAAAAACTCATTATTAGATTTATTATAGGAATCCTTTCTAATAACAAGACCGGTCTCACACCATGAGTGCAAGACCAGTACAAATATTACTATAAAGAATACTGTTGTCTTTTTAAAGTTCAAGTTCAAGGCTTTTTTTGTTTTCCTCAAGTATTATCCTATCAATAAATTCATCTAAAGAATATTCCTTTTGCTCACCTGTATTTCTGTTTCTTATAGTCAAAGTCTTATTATCCATCTCGGTCTGACCTACTATAGCAAGGTATGGTATTCTCATAAGTCGTGCTTCTCTTATCTTCTTACCGAGTTTTTCATTTCTTATATCTTTTTCTACCCTTATACCACGGCTTTGAAGTTTTTCATACACCTCTTCAACATAATCGTTCATCCTATCAGCTATAGAAAGAAGTCTTATCTGAACCGGAGATAACCAGAGTGGAAGTGCTCCTGCATAATGTTCGATAAGAAACGCCATGGTCCTTTCAAGGCAACCTACCGAGGATCTATGTATTATTACCGGTCTTTTCTTTTCACCGTCAGAGTCAATGTATTCAAGCTGGAATCTTTCCGCAAGAAACAGATCTATCTGATTAGTTATTATAGTATCATCTTTGCCGTTTACATTCTGTATCTGAATATCGAGTTTTGGTCCATAAAAAGCGGCATCGCCTCTAGAGATCTCATATTTCCATCCAAGTTCATCAAGTATTTCAAGAAGTACTTTTTCTGACTGTTCCCACATCTCATCGTTATCAACATATTTACCTTTTTCATCATCTCTTAAGGAAGCTCTATACCATACCTTCTCACTTATACCCAGAGAATCCATTATATATTTAAGTAAAATAAGTACATCTTTGAATTCCTTTTTCATCTGCTGCTGAGTACAGATTATATGAGCATCAGCAAGGGTAAAGTTTCTTAACCTTATAAGACCTGATAACTCACCGGATTTTTCAAATCTGAAGAGTGAGGATATTTCTGCAAACCTTCTTGGAAGATCATTATAGGAATGCTGATTGTTCTTATAGATCTCAAAATGATGAGGACATGTCATAGGTCTTAATACAAATTCCTCTCCTTCAATATCAATAGGATTATACATTGAATCCTTATAATGATCCCAATGTCCTGATACTTTATATAGATCTACTTTTCCAAGCACTGGGGTAATTACATGTTCGTATCCTCTTCTTAACTCTTCGTCTACTATAAACCTTTCAAGTACTCTTCTTAAAGTAGCACCTTTTGGAAGAAGAAGTGGTAGACCTTTCCCTACAAGATCTGAAAAAGCAAATATTTCAAGTTCCTTTCCAAGTTTCCTATGATCTCTTTTTCTTGCTTCTTCTCTTTTTTCTATGAAATCATTTAATTTATCCGCATCTTCAAAAGCCAGTCCATATATTCTGGTAAGCATCTTGTTTTTTTCATCACTTTTCCAATAAGCACCGGCTACTCTGTCTAATTTAAATCCTTTAAAAGGAAGATCTTTCATCTTTTCAACATGCGGTCCCCTGCAAAGATCAAACCAGTTTCCTTGTTTGAATATACCAAGCTTTTCTTCGCCTTGAGCTTTAAGGTCCTCTATAAGTTCAAGTTTAAGATGTTCTTTCTTCTCACTGAACATACTTATTGCTTCTTCTATCGATACTTCTATATATTCAAACTCTGTGTTTTTTTTCTTTAGTATCTTTTTCATCTCTTTCTGAATCTTTTTAAGATCTTCACTTGATATCTTTTCTTCTGTATCGAAATCATAGTAAAAACCATTTTCTATAGCTGGTCCCATACCAAGCTTCGCATCCGGAAATAATCTCTGCACTGCCTCTGCAAGGACATGAGCAAGTGAATGTCTTGCTTTTTCAATATTCATAAACTAACACCTCATATAAAAATATTTTTTTCTTTCTGAAACAGTTTATAAAAAAAGAGAAAAAAATTCCAACACTCTTTTTTATTTGAACGTTATATATTTGAAAATAACTGAAAAGGAGGAAAAGTCATGAATGCAGGTGAAAAGATAAGAGCATTTATTCTTATGGCTGTCCTGCTTATAATTCTGGTCTTTGGTTTGATAACAGATCCAATAACCGAAAATGGTAATATAGCAATGACAGATCAGAAAGAATTTGTAATGAACACACACACCCCACATTGACCTTTTTAAAGGTCTATCAGAGCGAGGATATCAAATATCTTCGCTCTTTTTCTTTTTTATCTTTTCTAACAGATCGATTATTCTAGGACCCGGAATAAATACATTGTCACCATTTATAATAAAGATGTTTTTTCTTTTGACCGCTTTAACATCAAGCTTCTGCCATTCTTTTATCATCCTAACTTTTTCTTCTTTTTTAATATTATTTCTTTCATCTAAAATAAATATGTTTTCCGGATCTATTCTCATTAGATCTTCCGCGCCTAAAGCCGGGTATTCAACGTTTCCTTTGTAGCCATTCTTATAACCCGCTATCTTTAAAAGTTCCGAAAATATATTATTATTTCCTGCAACATAAATATTTTTAAGCCCATCCGATGAGCCAACAACCACGATAGCATCCTCTCCATTTTCCGGGGTCTTTTGGTTAAAGACATCTGAAAAGGTCAATATTTTTTCTTCATTATCCTTAATACCAAGTAATCTTTCCATCCTCAGCATGCTTTCTTTTATATCCTTTACCGATTTATCATCAAAAGAATAATAACTCATACCAAGACTTTCTAACCTTTCTCTATCATTATCATGGACACTATTTGAAAAGACAGCATCTGGTGATATTCTGGCAAGTGCTTCATAATCAATACCTTTGAAGCCTGCCACTTTAGGTAATCTTCTGATATTTTCAGGATAAACGGAATGATCACTTACAGCTACTATGAGATCTTCACCACCGATATAACAAAGCATCTCCTGAATACTCTGCATCAATACCGCTATTGTCCTGATATCAGACCCTTTGATATTCTCATGCGATCTACATGACCTTTCTGCAAGTACAAAAAATATTACTACAAGGAATATTATAATTGATAATACGATAAATCTTTTTCTGAATACAGCCATCTTTTCCTCCGAAAGCGTACATATTTCATGTACATATTTGACTGATCAGGATATCCTGACTTAGAGACCACCTACTAACAAACCTTCTCAAGAGCCTTGGACTCTTAATGGTGTATTATGCTTTCGTTTCTCATTACAGTAGCGGGGACTGTGAAGGATTCTCACCTTCTTCCCCCGATCAGTCATTATTTTTTATCTATACAAAAGTACAGGTTTATCTATTTTTCTTAATACCTCGGAAGTAGTACTTCCAAGTATTAGTTCTCTTATCCTCGAATGACCATATGCACCCATCATAAGAAGATCTATATCGTTTTCCTGAACATGATTTAATATCATTGAAGCTGGTTCAATTGAATCAAGGACCTTATAAGTGAAGTTTTCTTTTTCTTTTGTTAATCCCTCAAGTATTTCCTGCATCTCTTTTTCCGCTTTTTTATCATCAACGACTGAGAACATCTCAAACTTAAGTTCATCTTTCCATATTGAATCCATCCAGTTCCCCAACTTAAATGTCTTTTGGGCAAAAAGACTGTTATCGTAAGCGACAGCTATCTTTCTTATCTTTGTCTTTTTTTCCGGTACAAGAAGAAGTGGTCTGTTTATTATTCTGCATACTTCCTCTACCGCAGAACCCAAAAGTGTTCCTGAATATTTTGAACTCAAACCATATCTTCCCATGACTACAAGGTCATTTTCAAAAGCAAGCTCTTTTATCTCTTCAGCAAGTATCCCTTCTCTAAGGTAACATACAGTTTCAACGCCTTTTTTCTGACATACCTGATTTGTCTCTTCAAAAACTTTTTTCCCTAACTTTCTGAGTTTCTCTCGGGCTGTCTCATATATATCAGAATAAGTCTCTCCCATATCAAAACTATCAATTACGGGATTAAACACCATCGCTCCTAAAGGATGATATAACATCTTATTCTCAATAACAAAAAGTACATTGATCTTCGCGCCGATGTTTTGAGCTATCTCAATAGACATCTCAAGTGCATTCCTACTAAAGTCCGAATTATCAATTGCCAGTAAAATATTATACATACTTCACTTCTCCTCTCCCATGGACTGAAATCCATGAAGCAAAAAGTTCTTTTTTCTTTTCTTCACTTAAAAATATATTTTTCCCTATTTCTTTTTCTATCTTATTTCTTAAAGTGAAAAGAGTAAGTGCCGCTGATACAGAGACGTTAAAACTTTCAACAAAACCTTTCATTGGAAGTCTGAACCCAAAATCCGCATTCTTTTTAGCATTATCTGAGACTCCTTCCATCTCGGTCCCAAATAATATTGCAAGCGGGGAAGATACATCTACATCAAATATATCAATATTATTTGGATCTGGATCAGCATATGCTATTTTATAACCAGCATCTCTCAAGTCTGAAAAACAACCTTCAAGACTCTTATGTCTTACTGTTCTGACCCATTTCTCTGTTCCTCTACTTATCTTTTGGTTATGTTTGTACCTGTTATTATATTCTATTACATTTACATCGTAGAAACCGACAGCATCGATTGTTCTGACAAGAGCACTGACATTACCTGGGTTGAAAAAGTTCTCTGCGATCACAGTTATATAATCACTTCTTTTTTCTAAGATACGAAGAAATCTGTCAATCCTTTCAGAAGTCAACATCTTCTCGAGTTCTGTTCTGGTCTCATCAGAAAGTTTCATCTTAGTCAAATTTCCTCAAAGAAAGGATAGTCTTGCTATATCTAGAGTATACAAATGGATTTATATACCATCTTCCTTTTTCTATTTTTATATTATCATCGATAAACACATAATCCTTATCAGCTTTTACTCCCTGCATATAAGCGTTCTTAAACTGCCATCCATTTCTAAGTACCATAGTACCTGTAGCATCATGAACATAACAGTCACTTCTAGTTGAGAGTTGTTCAAGACCTTTTTCAGCATCTCCGGGTCTTATCCCTTCAATCACTTCCATATATACCTGTTTTGAATCAAAAGAAGCAGCATCTTTTCTTATCTGAGAAATTGTTATAAGGTTATTTTTATTTTCTTTTGAGTTCATATTATTTCCACATACTCCTTTTGCCTCTTCACGACAATGATTGACCATTTTCAAATCCCCTTTACAACTTCCAGAACATTCGCTTTCATCTTTACCTTCGCAGTTTCCGGAACATTCACTATTACTATGGCCCTCACAGTTTCCTCCACATTCACCAGAACCATTGTGGCAACTACCAACTTTTTTCTTATGATTTCGATGCCTTGTTTCCCAGTTTATATGATCAGAAGTTTGTGTCCCCATAGTATCAAGCTCGAGTTTAAAAGGGTCACATCCACCACATAACGGTGTAAACCCTATTACTGTAAAAAGCGCTATTAAAACAACAAATATAACTATTATATCTCTCATATATTCTCCTTTTTTAATCTTTTTATAAACGACTATTTTTTTTAAGACCTTTATATAATAGAAACGCTATAATTATACCAAAGATTATCTGAAGCAAAAGCATAAATACACCAGCCATTAAGGGCACAAGAAAAAAACCCGCAGCAAGACCAACTATTATACAAATTACCTTTAAAATATTTTCATTCATAATAATAATGATATATCAGCTTGAATTTTATTTCAATCAAAGCATATGTATAAGCATCATGATATACCACTTCTGCTCTGAAGTATATTTATTTCTGACCTCATATTCTAATTTGGATATATTCAGGATATTTTTCAAAGAAGGTTTATTTAAAACAAGTTTATTGATAATATCCCAAGCTTCAGATTCAAACCAATTTTTTAAAGGTATCCTGAATCCACTTTTCTTTTTTTTAAGAATATCTTCGGGTAAGTAATCCTTAAACTCTTTGAAAAAGATATCTTTTTTTCTTCCATTTCTCATCATATCTTCAAATGAAAGTCCAATTGCAAGTTGAAATATTTCTTCCTGAATAAATGGAAGTAGGATCTTTTTTCCTGTTGCTTCCTGAATCGAATTCAGTCTTACCGCCTGATTGAAGGGAAACTCCTGTTTATACTCAAAATCGATAATAGAATTGACTGTATTTCCATCTTTAAACTGATTGTTTTTTTCGGGATACACCTTGGATAAAAGGACTTTTGAAATTATATCCTGATCGAATACTTTACTTATATATTTAAAAGGACTTATTACTCTATCTTTTATCTCAGATAGTATGATCGAAGATAACCCCTTTATATCATCAGATCCATAGCTATCTAAATCAAACCTATTAGAGAGAATTCTTTCCATATAGGAAAATACCATCCTGTCATATCCAAAAAACCATTCATCACCACCTAGCCCGAAGAAAACCTCGTCAGCGGGAATATCAGATTTTTCTATCAACCATACAAAAGCCGAAGTATCCTGATATATGAAAGGAATATCCCTTTTATCAATAAGAGCTTTCAGTGCAGATAAATAATCCTCTTTTGAAAGAAGAAGTTCTTTATGTTCTTTTACATACCTTTTTATTATATCTTTTCTGAATTTTGCCTCACTAAATCCATTTTCCTGAATATCTATTGAATAAGTAAAAACCTCTTTTCCGGCAAGATAAGCTGCTATAACAAGAAGTGTCGAATCTATACCTCCGGAAAACATTATATGCACTTCTTTTTTTCTGATCTTTTCAAAATATCTTATTAAAAGATCTTTTAAAGATAACCGATTTTGTTTTTCAAAAATTGTTTCTTCTTTTTTTGAGAATACGATATTTTCCTCATTGAGTATTAATCTATCCTGAGGACCTAGTCTTATAATCCTTTTATCAAGTGTCTTCCCGTCAGGTATGAATCTATATCGCAGAAAATCACATAAAGCCTGTTTATCCAAAAATTCTTCCTTAAGATCAAGACAAGCTTTAGTATTATCAAAAATATGATGTTCATGGTCATCCTTATAATAATATACAGGGGCGTATCCAAACTCATCCGACTGAAAAGATACATTATCATCTATCTTTACAATAGAAGAGTCTATTTTTTCAATATCTGATAATATTATTGGTCTATTATTAAAAAATAATCTCATTTTGACATCCTTATAAGAAATTCTTTTAGTTTTTTTCTTTCAAGGTCGATATTTTCAAGATTTTCGAACTCATTCAAAGCTTCATTAAATTTGTTCATTTCCTTAAGTGTTATTATTTTCTGATAAATTATATTCTCTTTGTCTAATGGAGCTTCTTTCAATATTTGATTTAAAATACTCAGACTCTTCTCAAATTGAGATGATTCCCTATATAATATAGCTTTTCTGATAACATCCTTTTCATCAGGTATTCTTACCATGTCTTTTTCTTCCTGCAGTAATAAAATAACTTTTTTCAAATCCTCTACAGATCCTTCACATTCTTTTATAAATTCAAAAAATCTCATATAATACCTCTGATGACTTCTGAAATATTCAAAAGATTATTTCTTACAGAAAATAATAGTAGCTCACAGCTCCATCCACAGTCGCATAGATGATTATTGATCATAGATCTTCTTATTTTTTTATATTTTCCGGTCTTTTTAATATTATTAAGATCATATCCGATATCACTAAGCGATGACACCTTCATCCTATCATCTTCACAAAGATAGACGTTTGAATCCTGACGAACAACAGCTATCTTTCTTCCCGCAAGACATCTATGTCTGTATCTTCCTATATTAATTAGGTTTAATAGTTCATTCTTATAAGAGTATTGCATAATGTCCATAAACAATCCAAGAGATCTATCCTTTTTTCTGTTGTATTTTTTTACAAGTTGCCGGTTTTTCTTTATTACTTTAGCACTTATATATGTCTTTGAAGCTGTTTCCTTGACATCTCCCATTAGATAGGAATATGAAAAACCATCTACTTTCTGATTCGCAATAAATCTGATTAGTTCTTCAAAATTATCACTGTTAAAAGAGTTATATGTAGAATTTATCTTAAGTCTTAAAAGAGGGTATGATCTTTTAAGTTTTTTTATCTCTGACAATGTATTCATAACCTCTTTAAAACTGCCTGATCTTCCCCTTATTTTGTCATGCATATCTCCGATACCGTCTAAGGAAAGTTCTATTTGAAGCCTGACATCATTATTTTTTTTAAAAAATCTTTTTATTACCTTAACTATCCAATTTTTACGGGAAGCGTTTGTAGGTATATTTATCATAAAAGGATTAGAGTATTCTGCTATATGATCTAATATGATATTTATATCATCTCTTAAGAAAGGTTCTCCTCCGGATAAAGATACAAAAGGAATAAAACCTGTCTTCTTCAGAAAGGTCTTTATCTCAGAAACGGGGATCTCATCTTTAATTGAAGTATTCAGATTCTTCCAGTAAAAACAGGTCCTGCAACGTGAATTACATTTTCCTGTTATAAAAAAGACAAGATAGGATAACCTGTCTTTTGAAAAAACATTAAAAAAAGTCTTTATTGTTTTATTTATACTCATATTCTTTCCTATTTATAATACCACTTATGATTCCTGAAATAAAGCCTGTAATCACCCAGAGATGTGTTAAAAAGATTGCAGGTGGTAATAATATATATCTATCTTTTATGTTTTTTTTCTTAAAAGCTACAACAAAAAGGAAAAGGACATAGCTAATACTTAAAGAGAGCGATGTCTTGATTATCCTTTTTAAAGACAAAAAATATAAAAATAATGGAATACTTAGAATCAAAGATAAAACTAACCTAATACCCTGTATAGAAGACATTATTTCAGGATGTCTGATAGTATTCACACCAGTATAAAATCTGGAGATAAATATATGTCCAAGGAATTCCCCACTAAATTCACGCCTTTTGTGTATAACGATCAAATCTTTTGAATAAAAGGCCTTGATCCCTTTTCTTTGTGCCCTATAGAAAAATTCAGTATCATCCATTCTATAATCGATTTTTTCGTTAAATAATCCTATATCGTTAAAGACTTTTCTATTAATAATTACATTACATAAATAGATATTATAAAATTCCGTCTCTGAATCTTTTTTTGCCTTTTCAGCTGTCCTTAGTTCACCGATATAATCGCTTATCAAAATATCCGTGATCAACTCTCTTTTGTTTTTAGTATAAGGCAGGGTTGGACCTGTTATTATTTGATGTTTTTTCCTCTTGAGTTTGTTAAGTCTTGAAAAATAATCTTTTGTCAAAAGCGTATCATCATCTAAGAAGATCAGAGTTTTCCCAAGTGCTCTCTTTATTCCATAATTTCTTCGGTAGGAAGTATGTTTTTTTTTTAAGTAAAAGGAACTAAACCTTGTTAAATTTTTAAAATGAAAATCTATCTTTTCACCAACAAGTATTACTTCAACTTTACATGTTTGTTTTTTTAAGGCTTTATCTATAGATCTAAGACATGGAATTACAAAGTCCTTCCTTCCAACAGGAATAATAATGGAAAAATCAATCTCTTTCATCAATAATCCTCTTCTTCAATAGATCGGATACGACTTTATTTCCTTCGAATGAGAAATGACCATCTCCAAGAAAATATTTTTTCTTGCCCTCTTTTTTTATAAGATCCTGAAAAAGATCATAAAGTTCTATATATTCAATATCATTTACCTTACACATCTCTCTAAGCACTATATTTCTCGTATGCGGATATCCAATACCTATAAATCTTATTGAATACTTTCTACAAATATCAAAAAAGTGATTATAATCACTTTCAAGCCAATCCCGGACAGGCTCAAATTCACTGATTTCATTTGGCTTTTGTCTTTCAGGTATGATCTTTTTTATTTCATTGATCAATTTTTTATCCTTTAATCCTTTGAAAAATAACGATCTCATGTTATCAAGAGTCTGATTATTCCTATAACCATTATTATAGGCCTTTAAAAACCAAGCAGCTGGAGTATCATAATCGGGGTTTTTATCCGGTAGCTGTTCGATTATATACGCTCTATGCATAGTATACCAGGCAAGATCATAATAGTATTTAGTTTTCTCAATTATGTTTACAGCATCGTCTATTAGCTTCAAAGCTTTCTCAATCTCATAATCATGCCATTTCCTATAGGCAGCTTCAAAAAGGATTGAGGCAAATTCTTTTTTGTTTTCAACAGACATAACTTCACATACATTTTTCACTTCTTGTGCCGCTAAATATGCTGCCTCAGTATCGTCCATAAGCTCATACATATAATAGGGAAAGGTAGTATCTTTATCTAAAAGACTAATATTCAGACTTTTCCTTATACATTTTTTATCCTTTGTATTCATGAAACGTTCAAAAAAGAATACAGCTTTTGAATTAAGTGAAATATTATCTTTTAAGACCTCATCATTATCAAAAAATTCATAAAGTTTTTTAGATAGTTTTGTATAATCTTCATTCAAACTCAATGTTCTGAAACCTTTAAGATTTGATATCATCAGTTCAAAAAAATCTTTTTTAAAAAGATCTCTATATTTCCAGAAATATTCAAAACATCTTTCTAACTGTTTATACTCTTCAATATTTCCAGGTCTGAATCTCGAAACTAGTTCATTAAAAAGATAAAAAGAATTTACTATATATTGTTCATCAATTGAATCTTTCATATTTGTTTCTAGTAGATCAAAAACAAACGCTCTTACATATCGAGCATCAAAAGGTCTTTTAATATATGAAAATATCTTTTTTTTATTTTTTTCAGAAAAATTCAAATCCATATTCCGTAATAATTTCTTTATATCTTCTTTATCATCTTCATCCTTCTCTTCGATACATTTTAAAGTGCTCATCACTTTGTAAATCTTCTTCTCTGAATGTATCACCTTCAAATAAGCTTTTATCGCTTGAGAATCATCACCATGTAATGAAAATCTAAAACCATCTATAAGATCTCTCTGATATTGAGTAAAAGAATATTGGCTGATATCTACAAATAAATTCCCAAAATAGATCTCTCTTAATATAGAGACAATAGGTGCTTCACCTGCTTTTTTTTCAGACAATGCTTCTTTAAAATACTTTTCCTTAAAAAATACTTCTTTATCCTTATACTTATCACACAGTTCTAAAAATTCCTGTTCTGGTGATCTTTTAAGTTCTCCCGGTTCCATCTCGTCGCCTTGCATATCAAGTCTTGCTCCTACCTCGCTATCTTTATTTTTCTGCTTTATATAATCAAATATCAATCTTAAAAACTTTATTGTCCTTAATTTTGTCTGATATTCTCTTTCCTTATCGTTCCATATATTTGCCTCTCCCGACTGTAAAGTTATTATATCCGGTATCTCACCTTTGTTTATCTTTTCCTTTAACAATTTTAAAAGCATAGAAGTGTTTGCTGTTGCTACTCCAAGATTTTCCACTTTATAACCAACATTCTGTAATTTTAAACCGAGTATTGCAGGATATGACTTTTCATAAGGAAGTCCAAAACCCAGGGTATAGGAGTCACCTAAACAAAAGACTATTTTTTTATTATCATTATGCTCTATAGATACCTTTGCTGATTTATCAATAAAAAAAGGAACTATATGAAAACTTATCTCAAGAAGGACTAAAGAAAATAATATTCCAAAAGCTGTTATCAATATCTTTTTAAAAAATCTATTCATGAAGCCCTGACCCATCTTATAAGTTCTTTAAAAGAAGGTCTTTTTCCAAACATCAATATTCCAACTCTATATATTCTTGAACAAATATATACAAAAAAGATTATTGATAAAGTATTAACTACTATAGATGTGATTATCTCAAGAGTGGATGGACTTGCAACAGCTATTCTTACAAGCATAAGCATAGGATTGAAGAAGGGTACATGTGAAAGTATCTGATATATAAAAAGACCAGGGTCTTTTGTCGCAGCAAAACTTATAAAAAAAGGTATTATTAGTAGCATAGTTGCTGGAGTAGCTGCCTGTTTGAGATCATCAGGATTTGAACAAATAGCACCAGCTATCATAAAGATAGAGGAAAACTGGAAGAATCCCAATACAAAAAATACAACAAAATAAACAAATATTGTTGGCGATACGTCAAGATATTCTGAGACAGGAATATTTAACATATTAGCTATCCAATATGATACAAATATCATCAATCCCCATACAGTATACTGAAACACTCCAACTAGACCAACTCCAAGAAGTTTCCCCATCATCATCTGAAAAGTATTGCACGATGAAAGCATGACCTCTACCACTCTCGAGGATTTCTCATCATAAACACCACTCATAATCTGATTGGCATATAAAAGAAGTGACATATAAAGTATTAGAAGAAAAGCATAAGCTGTAATAAAATCCTGTGCTATGGATTTTTCCTTTTTCTGTCCCTTTTCAAGTTTAACAGTCTTAATATTCAACTCTTTCGATAATGATTCGACAAGAACAGGGTCTATTCCTTCCCTTATCATCTTTTCAGAAGATATTGCAGAGGATATACCTGAACGTATTCTGTTAATGAATTCTATATCTCCAAGTGAGCTCGAATAATATGTTATCTCACCTTGTTCAAAAGAGTCTTTAGGTATCACGATCAGAGCTTTTATATCTTTTTTTTCAACAAGTGATCGATAATGCTTCTCGTCTTCAAGATATTCGGACTCATTTATTACATCAATATCATACTTTGGATCCTTAAACCTCTTAAGTATCTTTTCAGTTAAAACACCAGTCTTATCAACAAAGATCAGATGTTTTTCCTGAGAAGAGGAATACGATACAAGAAACGCAGGACCGATAGCAAAAGCAATTAAAAGTAATGGAGCAAAAAGTGTTGAGATTATAAAAAATTTCGACCTGATCTTTGTAAAAAACTCTCTTTTTATTATCAATAAGATCTTATCCATTCTCTACCACCTTAATAAATATATCGTTCAAAGAAGCATCAGTAGCCTTAAAATAGTTAATATCAAGTTCAAGCTCCGCAAGTTCTTTAAAAAGATCCTTCGCCTGATATCCTTTTTTCAAAGTCACCTCACTATGATTTGAATAGCTGTTAACACTCTCGACCTGAGGCATATTTTCTATCAAAGAACTCTTTCCTTCAAAAGATACTATCACACTATTGATCGAGTATTGTCTTCTGATATCAGAAAGATCTCCATAAAGGACCTGTTTTCCTTTATTTATTAAAAAGATACTTTAACATAGCTTTTCAGCATTTTCCATAAGATGTGTAGAAAGTATTATTGCCTTGTCTTTATTTTTCATATCAATAAGAATATCTTTAAGAAACTTTGTATTAACCGGATCAAGACCTGAAAAAGGTTCATCCATTATTATCAGCTCAGGATCATGCAGTATAGTACCTATAAACTGTATTTTTTGCGCCATTCCTTTTGAAAGTTCTCCTACTCTGCTATCCTTCCTATCAATCATATTCACCTTTTCAAGCCAATAAAGAGAACTACTTTTAGCTTCTGAATTTGACATCCCTTTCATCTGACCAAGAAAGATAAGATGCTCAAGCACCTTCATGTTCTGATACAACCCTCTCTCTTCAGGAAGGTAGCCGATCTTATCTCTAAACTCATCCTTAAATCCTTCGCCGAAAAGATCTATTTTCCCTTTATCAGGCATGGTTATGTTCATTATCATTCTCATAGTTGAAGATTTCCCTGCTCCATTAGGACCCAAAAATCCAAGTATCTCGCCTTTTTTAAGAGAAAATCTCAGATTATCGACAGCAACTACATCTTTATATTTTTTTACAATATCATCTACTTTTAGAACTTCCATATTTCATCCCTTGACTCAAAGTTTTCATTAGTTTAACGGATTTAGAGAAAAATTAAAATAGTTTCTGGTCATTATATTATTTAAACTCTTCATAAGCTCTTTGAAGTAGCTGACAATATTTTTCTCTGTCATAGACACTGTGAACCGAACTCTCATAAAATTCCAGTGGGAGAGCTTTTATCTCCTTATCTTCTACAAGTATATAGCGGATCTTCTCACCAGGATGTATATCAATTCCGTTATGACTATAGGTAGCTATAACATTTGAGATACAACTGCTTACCTTATAATCCTCACAACTCTTTGACACCCTTTTTTCAATAAACAGTTCTTTTAGACTCACTCTAGCATTCTTTAATCTATCTATATAATAAAGATAAAGGTCTTTTGATCGTCTTATGTTTTTTTTAAAATCACCTATATTTTCAGACCGTTTAAGCAGACACAAGCATTCTCTTTGAAATTCACATATTATTTCAGGTGTATCATGTCTTCTTATTCCCATCCCTCTTACCTTAAGCTTTCCATCAGAAAAAACTCCATAATATCTGTTTGGAACCGTTAGTCCATCATCTTTTGAGACAGTAAAATATATCCATTTATATACACCTTCAATCGCTATCTTAAAATCTATGTCAAAAAGTCCACTTCCTTTATATTTGTTATTGACATCTGAATCTATTATCTTTATTAATTCTTCATATTCCTTTCTATAAGCGTCCTTTCTTAATACCCATATTGCATCAGTCAGACCATGAAGTATTCTGAAACCTTCTCTTTCCGCACATTCTTTTGCTGATAATAAAAGTTCTCTTCCGACAGCTGTAGTAGCCTCATGCGATTCTATTCTTCCAAATCTTGCATTTTTATAACCAAGATAACCAAAACTAACTACAAGTAACCACTTCAACGCTTTCTGTCTTTTATCAATAGAGGATTTCTTTTTTATATCTTTTTCAGCTTTTAATATCTCTTTCAGATATTTTCTTCTTTTAAGAATGAGTTCTATAGTAGATGCTACAATCCCTTTTTTTCTTCTGCAAAAGGTATGATCGGTTCCTGGGATCTTATCTTTACATTCAGGATGTGAACAGTTTATAGTCTCACCTGAAAGATTATACTTAACCATTATCGAAGGATACATAGAAAAAAAATCAAGTTCAGCAGCTGAAAAATACAAACCGGGATCAGGTCTGAAACTGAGACCACCCTTATCACATCTTATAAGCGAGTTTACACTTCTTCTTTTTTCAGGAAGATTCTTCTTCACAGGCACCATCTTTCCAGCTTTTATGACCTTTGAGACTTCCATTGAACTGATTACAGTACCAGGAGAGGTCCTTGCTATTTTCTGAATAGACATGCCTGATATTCTTGCGAGCTCTATAAGTCCATCAAGACCTACTTCCTTAAAATAAAAAGAATTTTCAGCATCTATATGAATCCTTCCTTTAAGATAGGATGACTTTTTTTTAAATAAAGTCCTACCATAGGAAAAAAAACTCCTTTCTTTTTTAGATGACACTTTTTTTTGAACATCTCTTGACAGATTACATATATCATTATCTAAAAGTAGAGGTATTATATGAGAATCTCCAAAATTTGAGATTATAATATCCGGATCATGATCTTTTATAATATCATCAAGATAATCTATCTCGTCAGGCACCATTACTCTTCTAGGACCATTTCCGATCTTAACAAAGATCTCCGGTATATCTTTCATATGAGCCGGATCCTTTGAATCATTCTCAAAACCAAGCCTCATGATCTTCAAGGACGGTAAATCATAATCAAGAGAAGAGATATCTTCTATACATCTTATGCATTCCCCGTCTATAACACACCAGGAAAAAGGAGATATATTATTTTCAAAACAGAATCTCTCTGCAGGTTCTATATCAAGATCATATACATTTATCTGGTTGAAATATTCAAGAGAAAGAATAAAATCATATACTTTGTAATATTCTTTATTATCGCTAAGGGATAAAGAAAAAACGTTGATACTTTCTCCTGTAAAATCCTCTCTGGATCCATTTCCAAATATAAGTTTTGGAAAACGTCTTTTTATATCTCTCAGAAAATATTTGACTTTTTTACCATCATCTTCAACATAGAATCTTATCTTATATTTTATATCTATATGATCTGCTGAACCACTCTCGTCAACATACCATAATCTGAGAACGTCACTGTATCTATATATATCAGTCAAAAAGATTTTCTTCAATCAGTATACCTTCCTGCTTAAGACACTCTCTAATCTTTTTAAGTTTTTTATGTTGTTCTATTATTACAGCAAGCATTATAGCTTCCAAAGGATATACCATGTCAGAGTTAGCAATAGCCTGTATATGATTTTTTGACATATTAAAGATATCATCAAAAAGCAGCTGATCCTCTTTTCTTAGAGCACGTCTGAAACTCTTCCAATTCCCTTTTGTCGATTCTATTATCTGAGTAGAAGTCAACAATGTCCTTCCCATAACGTCCTCCATAAAAAATATTCCCATATTCCTCAATAAAAACAAAACTCAACTGATTTTCTTTTAGAGCTAAGAGAGCTTCTCTGAAAATATCCTGTTTCACTTTTTCTTTGATATCTTCTCCTAAAAAAAGTCTTCTTACACTTGAGATTATAAGTATCTTACAATGTCTTTCCTTAAAGGTTATTTCTTTGATTATCTCTGAGAATTGATATACTGTAAATACTCTAGATATAAATATGGATTCAAATAAAGCATAAGCTTCTTTTTTTGCTTTTCTTGTATGATAAGCTACTATATAAGGATCAAACATTTCGCAAAGGTCAAGCACTCTTATCTCACGATAACGCTCCGAAACAACATATATCATCTTATTAAAAAAAGATCTGTAATCAGCATGCGAATATAACCTTTTATGAGAGACCCTGTTTTTAATATAGATATCAAATAAAGTATCTCTATACATCTATAACTCTCGGATTATACCTCTTAAAACTCCCTGTATCCTGACTCTTTCACCTTCTATCTCGATCGGTTTAAATGCCTCGTTTGCGGGTTGAAGTCTTATCATATCTTCTTTTTCAGGAAAATAACGTTTAAGCGTGATCTCATAATCATCTATTAGAGCTACCACTATATCTCCGGCACGCGGTGTCTTCTTTCCGTCTATTATAACGATATCACCCTCTATTATATGATCATCTTTCATCGAATCACCTTTTACTTTAAGAGCATAAAGATCTTTTCCATACATAGTAGATGGTACTTCAACCTTTTCATCATCATCTTCAAACTCCTCAACAGGTATACCAGCCTGTATAAGACCAAGAAGTGGAAGTTCTTTCTTATCGTTATCATCTTCGGATATATCCACATTAAGACTCACCCTGCCACCATCGTTTTTACAAAGCACCCCAAGGGAGACCATCTTCTCTATATGTTCATGCATAGTAGCGACAGAACGAAGTCCAAAATAAGAACAAAGTTCTTTAAGAGTAGGTGAGTATCCTCTTTCACTGATGCATTCCTTTATAAACTCAAATATCTGACTCTGTCTTTTAGTAAGCATTCTCTCCCCCCTTGTCTTTAGAACAAAGATAAAAAAATATTCGGGATGATATTCTATCCCGAATACATTATAACCGAAAAAAAACCGAATTTCAAATCAAAGAGAATTTACAAGTATACGTCTTACATCATCAGGATAAAGCTTCCTAAAATTTCCTACAGTACCGAAGACCATCTTTATATTTTCACACATATCATCAAAGTATTCATCCGTTATATTTACTTCTGAAAGTTTGACCGGCATACCTATCTCTAAAAAAAACTTCTCAAGTCTATCTATAAATCTTTTTGCTTTATCATAAGAAGCCTGCTCGTCCATATCAAAAAGCGTTTTACCCAGATCACAGAATTTTTGGTAATTATCCTTATCAAGGACATATCTCATCCATGATAAAGTTATAATAGAAAGTCCAGCTCCGTGAGTCAGATCATAATATGCACTCAGTTCATGTTCTATAAGATGAGTAGCCCAATCTGTTATCTTACCACAAGATAACAAGTTGTTAAGTCCTATAGTAGATGCCCACATAAGATTTGCTCTACTTTCATAATCATCACCTTTTTTTATCGCATCCTTCACATAGTTCACACAGGTCTTAAGAACTACTTCACATAACCTATCCGAAATATAAGCATCATCATTAGCAGAAAAATACTGTTCAAATACATGAGACATTATATCTACAGTTCCGGCAGCTGTCTGATAAGGACTTACACTAAAGGTGTTTTGAGGATCCAGGATTGAAAATACCGGTTTACAATGTTCACTATGTAGCGGTAGCTTCTGTTTCGTTTCCTCGTTTGTAATTACAGCTCCTGCGTTTGACTCTGAACCTGTAGCTGATAAAGTAAGTATTGTAGCGATAGGAAGCGCTGAAGTGATTCTTTTTTTACCTATGTTAAAATCCCATGGATCTCCTTCATACTTAGCTGCTGCTGCTATCGCTTTACTACAATCAAGTACAGAACCAGCTCCTGCTGCAAGCACAAGCTCGATATTATTCTCTTTACATATTTTGGCGCCTTCTCTTACAGATTCTATACTCGGATTAGGTTTTACACCCGAAAGCTCTTTAAAAAAAATATCCTTTTCCTTAAAAATACTTATAATACGATCATATAAACCCATCTTTTTAAGACTGCTTTTACCGTATACCAGAAGCACCCTTCTCGCGTTCAAAGTCTTTAACTGATTAGCTAAAACTTTTATCTGATCTTTACCAAAAAAAAGTTTTGTTGGAGAATGAAACTTGAAATCCTTCATTATTTTGCCTCCATATATGTTATAATATGTTAATAATATTATAGACTTTAAAGACTTATTTCAAGGAGAGATTATGATCAGACCAAAAGTTCTTGTGAGCAAATGTATTGAATTTGAAAGGTGTAGATATAACTCAAATATAATATCCAGCGAGACTGTTAAAGTTTTAAAGGACCATGTTGATTTCATACCAGTCTGTGCTGAAGTCGAGATAGGTCTAGGTATACCAAGGGAACCAGTAAGACTCGTAAAAGAAAATGAACAGATAAGACTGATACAACCCGCAACGGATAGGGATCTCACCGAAAAGATGAACGATTTTTCAAATAACTTTATCGATTCTCTCGAAGAGATCGATGGAATAATATTAAAGGAAAAATCTCCATCATGTGGAATAAAAGGAGCTAAAGTATATAATAAAAGAGATGCTAAAAAACACTTCGAGAAAAACTCAGGATTATTAGCCAAAAGACTTTTAGAATCATTTCCATACACAGCTATCGAAGATGAAGGAAGGCTTAGAAACTTTAGTATAAGAGAACATTTTCTTATAAACATCTATACAAAAGCAAGGTTTAATAAGATAGACAAAAATCGGAAGATAAAGGAACTCATCGATTTTCATTCCGATCACAAATATCTTTTAATGGCCTACGATCAGGTATTACTTAAAGAGTTAGGAAACCTTCTCGGTAATTTCAAAAAAGGTTCTGAAGATAAAACCTTTAAAGAGTATAAAAAGATCTTAAAAAAAGCACTTTCCGAGATACCTTCTTATAAAAGTCATATAAACGCTATCGAACATTGTCTTGGTTATTTTAAAGATAGACTTAAAAAAGATGAAAAAGAATTTTTCCTTGAAAGACTTAACGGATTCAGAAACGGGAAACTTCCACTCAGTGTTGCTATTAGTATTTTAAGGTCATGGATAGTAAGGTTTGACGAACCTTATCTTAAGAGACAGGTATATATGCAACCTTATCCAATAGAACTTGAGACAATAAAAGATTCAGGTCTCGGAAGAGATCTTAAGTAAAACTAAACGGAAGGTAAGATACCTATTTTTTTCAGTATAAAGATAAAAGCATTAAAGACCTTTTTCTTTTTTTCTCTATAAACTATATCATTACCATTTTCTTCAATTAAATCTATGGTATCTAGATGCTTTATAAAATATTCATCTGGTTTTTTGTATATCCTACTACCTGATAAAGCAGAACATGTAGAAGCAACCGGAGATATCTGCGGAGAATAATACGAAAATACAAGTATAAAGAACATAGTCCAAAGAACATCAGACCATTTCTCAGAAGGAAACCCAACTATAAAATTAAGTTTCACCTTTATGTTATGATCCTTTGCCCACTTTAATATTCTGAGCACTTTTATAACACTTAAAGGTTTGTTCATCCGTCTTAATATTCTTTTGGAGCAGCTCTCAACACCTATTGTTATCTTTTCAAATCCCTTGCTGCTAAGGTCACTTATATGTTTTCTTTTCACCCAATCAAAAGCGAATAGATTACCCTGGTATCTTAACCCATCCTCTAGTGAACATATAAAATCATTGAATATCTTTTCAGAAGGGTTCACCTGACTATCAGAAAAATAAAGCGTCTTTATCCCCTGATTTTTAAATATCTTAAGATGTCTTTTAAACTCTTTTTCGTTAACATGTCTATAACCTCTGTATATATTTGTTTCCTCACAATAAGCACATTCATTCGGACATCCTCTGCCGTACATATAAGAAAAACTATTTTTAAGCTTATATTGATTTTCTCTGAAAAGATCCAGGTCAGGCATAGGAAAATCCTTACCATCTATATAACTAACCTCTGTCTCAAAAAGTTTATCCTTTGCTATCACACCACTTGGCCTTTTCTCACCTTTGACTATATCAAGATAAGCCTGTTCTCCCTCTGAATAGACAATAAAATCTGCAACAGAAAAGAACTTTTCATTCTTTCCTCCTACAAATGATTTCATATGAGGACCACCAAACACTATTTTTATATTATCATTTTTTTCCTTTAATCTTTTTGCTATATAAAGAGAACAGAATATATTTGTTGAAAAAACAGAAAGACCGACAACATCAGGAGCCTCGGTTGTTATATAATCTACTTTATTATCAATAAGATCTTTTATATCTATAAATATTTCTTCGTAGAAGCTATTTTCTTCTATCCATTTATAAAAGTTCTGAGGTTCCCAAAGATGTTTTTTGTCTGATCCTAAATAGCACTCAGCATTTAGATCGATTGTTTTGCAATCAAATCGTCTTTCTTTTAAAAAACCACTTAAAAGAGAAATTCCCAGCGGAGGTCTGTTTACACTATAACAAGGTGCGATGATAAGAATATTAGATTTACTTTTACCCATTCTCTGATTTTATAATAAAAAAAGTTTCTAAGCAATGTTTATGATATAAACATTAGAGGTTGATTAAGGAAGAATAATGATCAAATTAAAATAAAAAATGAGGTCCCGACACCAACTTCGCTTTCCGCCCAGATATATCCATCCATCTTTTCAACAGCTTTTTTTACAATAGCAAGACCTATTCCATTTCCGCTTTTATGACTATTATCGACTCTAATGAACTCTTTAAAGATATCCTTGGCATACTTGTTATCAAAACCTACTCCGTTATCTTTCAAGAAAAGTATATCTTTCTTTTCATCATGCGGACTATCACTTTTTATAACACCAATCTCAATACATGGTCTCTTGTCATCACAGCAATATTTTATACTGTTCTCAATAAGATTGTTAAATACTATTTCCATCAGTTCAGGATCAGCTTTTAATCTTACATTATCCGACATCTTTAATTTGATATCATGTTCTTTATATATTACTTTAAGGTCACAGACTATCTTTTTAACCATATCTCTTAAGTTTATTTCCTGAGGTATGATAGTCTTTCTTCTCACTCTCGAAAGTTTTTTAAGACTCTCGGTAAGCCTTTGAAGTCTTTCGCAGTTTGAGTAGATCGCTTTTAAATAACCTTTATACTCATCTGATACTTCAGAGGAAAGTTCCGAAAGTAGTATTTCAGAATAACCGGCTATTATCGTAAGCGGAGTTCTTATATCGTGAGTAAGGGTTCGGTTAAAACTCTCGAGTTCCATATTCAGTTTTAGTCTTTCAAGTTCTTCGACTTTTCGACTACTAATATCTTTAAAGATACCTGAAAACTTATATTTTTTACGCCGTTTATCAGCTGTATATACTGCCCCAATAAGATTAAACCATCTGTAATCCATTGACTGTTTTTTTATCCTGAAGTCTATATCTATATTATCTATTTTCCCATTGATAAGTGCCTCGAGTTTCTTGTTAACAAAATAAAAGTCATCTTCAAAGACAAACCTGCTTAATTCTTCAAAGCCTATTTCCTCTATTTTCTCATCATACTCAAGATAATCTGATAAAGATTTATCTACTATTATCTTTTTCTCTTTTGTATAGATCTCTATCCAAAAACTATTTGAGGAACCAAGTGATGTCTGAAGCCTCGAACTTAAACTTTCAAGAGAATCAAGATGTATCTTCTCATCGGTCTTATTATGCATATATACTATGACCATATCAGGTTCAAAATAGACTGCATTGAACTCGATAAATAATCTTCTGTCAGTAAAAGGTGAGACAAACCAATCCTCTTTTGTGATGTTCTTTTCCGTAAGATAACATTTATTTAGAAGTTTTCTAAAAAAGTGACCTTGTTCAAAAAGTGTAGATAATTTTTTCCCTTTATACTTATCTATCTTTTTTTTAGTGTTTTTAAAAGATGCATCGTTAAAAGCTTCAATTATAAAATCCTTGTCTTTTCTTTTGAATATAACAGAAGGAATAGGATTTGATGCAAATATATTCATAAAGTTAGAACGACTCTTTTCGATCTTTTCTCTGTACTTCTTTCTTTCTGTTATATCTATTATTATAGAGGTCAAAGTGATCGTATCATCTTCATTTATCTTCTTATTCCATCTCACTTCAAGATCTATTACCTTTTCACCAGTTACCTTCGCTTTTGTCTCTATAATTTTTCTTTTTTCTTTACCCGATATTATATTAAGAAAAGTCTGTTTAACTTTTTCCTTTTCCTTTTCATTTGCGGAATTATCCCATATATATTGTCCTATAATATCAGAGTTGTTTAATCCAAGTATTCTAGCAAAGGCCGGGTTTACATAGGTTATCCTGCCATCCTCATCGATTTCTTCAATACCTACCGGGAGGTTTTTTATTAGTTTCCGGTATTTTCCTTCGGATGACCTAAGAGCATTTTCCGCTTCTCTGACTTGAATGGTCTTTTTTATACATTTTGAGACAACCTCATTCTTTCTTGTGCCGTTTATAACCATTGACACAAGAGACTTTGAGACACCGCATTCATCAGCTATCTGCTGTTG
>PKTG01000102.1 GCA_002869225.1 Candidatus Muiribacterium halophilum
GATCCTGGATCAAGTAGAAGATCTATTCTTTCACGGGCGGTAAGTTTTCCACGCTGATGCTGCTTTTCAATTCGCTCAAGACCACCACCCAGTTTTAATTTTTCTTTTTGCTGCTTTAGATTCTCTATGGCTGAAGACATTACTCCCTCCGTTTTTTTTTGATTTATTTTTCATATATTAACTTTAATGATAGATTAAATCAATAGAAAATTAAGTGATGAATAATTAATGATTTAGTTTTATACCACACGGGTCCTGTTGGCTACGATGCAACTCAAAACATCCCTAGTGAAACAGAACCGGAGTTTTGATTTCCATTCTCCGCCACCACCCGCTGAGATAGTTTTTACTTCTATACTTTATTATTACTCATCGTAATGTTGGCATAAGTCGAAATTCAGCCTTTATTTTATTCATTCATTTTTATATTAGTCTTTGTCTATTCAAAATAAATTATTGGCGAGAGGGTTGCATTTAAAGCAGGGATTAGGGTTGGAGTTTTTTATAGTTTATAATATGACTTTCCGTTGATTCCATCCAACTAGAGGTGTGGTGCAATAATTTATCTCAGATTTTTCAAGATGATTAAAGTTTTTCAATATTTTTCAAATATTATTCCATCAAATAAGCATATTTCAAACAGGAAATTATTTATGTTATCAAATAAGTTATAAATCAAATTTCTTTAATTGTCTTTTGCTTCTATTTTCATTCAGCTTTCTTCGAAAGACCTAAGGGTATTCCTTCATCATGCTTCATAAAACTATAAACAAAATACTTCATAAATATTTTTCAATTTTAACTCATTTAAT
This sequence comes from Candidatus Muiribacterium halophilum, assembly GCA_002869225.1. Classification (GTDB taxonomy): domain Bacteria; phylum Muiribacteriota; class Muiribacteriia; order Muiribacteriales; family Muiribacteriaceae; genus Muiribacterium; species Muiribacterium halophilum. The sequence goes on from PKTG01000102.1 coordinate 813, forward strand.
AACATTAGATTCTGCTTATAGATAAGCGAAAGTTTTTAGTTTACTTTTTCATTTTTTAAATTTTAATTCCATTAAATAAGACTTTCCATTGATTCCATCCAACTAGAGGTGTGGTGCAATAATTTATCTCAGATTTTTCAAGATGATTTGTAAAAAAAACGGAGGCATAGCCTTAGCTACGTCGAGTATTTTTGAATAAATAAGGTTGGAAAAGCTCGATAAATTATGTGCCTAAGCTTCTATTTGGATGGAATCGTAACCGGTCGTAGTATCTTCTCTCCTTTCTTGACCATATTGAGTTTTATCCTGGCAAGTTTTTCTATACCTTCGGGAGTGTTAAGTTCCTGAACTTTTTCTTCAAGCTCTTCTATCTTCTGACTAAGAAGCATTACTTCCTGTTTTTTTTCCTGTTCGATCTTTTTAAGGTTTGCTATCTCATCATATTTCATCCTGAAAACTGTAAAAACAGAAAATATTATAAACACTGCAAATATTATCATCGCTCTATATGAGAACCTTATGACTATCTTTTGTAGTCTCTTCTTTCTTTCTTGTTTTTCAAAGTAAATAACCTTATTCATACTATATTCTTCGTCATCTTTGGAATGTTTTCTAAACTCTTTTTCCAAACCTTTTTGAACCAGTAGACGTGTTGAACTCTATGATCAATTGGAAAAAACAGGAATTAGGATTTAGGGGTTAGGAATTAGGGTCGGTTGGATTTTAACTTTTCTACTAACATCATAGATAAAATATTGACGAAGTTTGAAATATAAACGTAATCATTAAATTTTCAAATGGTTAAGCTGAAGTGAGAGTTAAGGAAAGAAAGTCAATCATACCGAATCAAGGAGAATCGCTTCGAAATACCAGCGTAGTGTTGTTAAGCGAAGCTAAGTATAGAGAAGTGATAAAACTTGAGTAGATGATGTTCTGACTTTCTAAATTAAGTTACATCTCTTAAAAAAAACAAGAGGACCCGAAGGTCCTCTTGTTTTTATGTTTATACCCATTACGCTTTACGCATTACGGCTTTTATCGGCTTCTGTCGATCCGATTATTCCTCTTCATCTTCCTCTGGTTCTATGATCTCTATTGCTACAACAGTATCACCTTTATTAAGTCTCATTATTCGATTACCCTGAGTTGCTCTACCCATAGACCTAATCTCTTTAATAGGCGTCCTTATGATCATTCCAGAATGACTGATTATAAGAAGTTCATCTTCATCCTTTACTATCTTAATACCAATCACATCACCTTTTGCGGCTGTTCTTTTGATATTAATAGTTCCTGCTCCGCCTCTTTTCTGAAGTCTATAGTTTTCAACCTGAGTTCTTTTTCCATATCCTTTAGTTGTTACAGTAAGAAGTGTTGTCTGAGGATCTTCAGATGCCGCTGCTCCAACAACTGTATCTCCAGCTTTAAGCCTTATACCACGGACACCTCTTGTAGCTCTTCCCTGTGTTCTGATATCCCCTTCACTAAATCTTATAGCTTTTCCGTATTTAGTTGCTATTATGATCTCGGTCTTATCATTTGTAAGGAATACTTCTCTAAGATTGTCATTATCATCCAACCTTATCGCTATTATTCCACCTTTTCTAATATTGGAATATACATCAAGAGAAGATTTCTTGATAACACCATTTGCAGTTATCATTACGATGTTCTGATCTGCTGAAAATTCTTTTAATTGAATTATTGCTTTTACTTCTTCTTCCTTATCTATTTCAAGGAAGTTTATCAAAGCTTTTCCTTTAGATTGTCTGGAAGACATTGGAATCTCAAAAGCTCTCTTTATATAAACTTTTCCATTATCTGTAAATAGAAGAAGAAAATCATGTGTCTCTGCTACTAAAATATGTTTTGCAAAATCATCATCTTTAAGTTTTCCCCCGATTATTCCTTTTCCACCTCTTCGTTGTTTTCTATAAGTATCGATCTGTTGAGATTTAATATATCCAGTCTTTGTGATAGTGATAACTACTCTTTCGTTCTGAATAAGATCTATATCCTCAAGTGAATCTATACTTCTTCCAATCACTGTTCTTCTTTCATCACCATATTTGTTTTTGATATAAATAAGTTCATCTTTGATTATATCTTTTATTTTCTGAACTGATGCAAGAATGGATTTAAGTTCTTCTATTAGTTTCTTTAATTCTTCATAATCTGTAAGAAGTTTTTCTCTTTCCAAACCTGTTAGTTTTTGAAGTCTCATATCAAGTATTGCTTTGGCCTGTATCTCAGAAAGCTCAAATCTTGACATAAGTTCAGCTTTTGCAGTATCAACATCTTTTGAAGCACGGATTACTTTGATAACTTCATCGATATTATCAAGGGCAATGATCAAACCTTCAAGAATATGAGCTTTTGCTTCTGCTTTTTTTAATTCAAACGCTGTTCTTCTTGTAACTACCTGTTTTCTATGCTCGATAAAATGTCCAAGGATTTCTTTAAGATTAAGGACTTTTGGAGCGCCTTCTACTAATGCAAGAAGGATAATTCCAAACGTATTCTGAAGGTCAGTATGTTTGTAAAGGTTGTTTAGAATAACGTTTGCATTGTGATCTCGCTTACATTCAATAACAATTCTAAGACCTTTTTTATCGGATTCATCTCTAATATCTGAGATTCCTTCAATTTTTTTATCTTTAACAAGGTTTGCTATTTTTATAATAAGATTTGCTTTGTTTACCATGAAAGGTATTTCTGAGACTATTATTACTTCTCTATTCTTTTTTTCTACGATTTCAACTTTTGCTCTTGTCTTAACCTTGCCTCTTCCGGTCGTATATGCACTTCTAATACCTTCTGTTCCCATTATAGTTCCACCAGTTGGGAAATCAGGGCCTTTTACATATTCCATAAGATCCATTGGTTCAAGACTTGGATCATCAATAAGTGCTACAGTACCATCAATCAGTTCACTTAGATTGTGTGGAGGAATATTTGTTGCCATACCAACAGCAATTCCTGAAGCACCATTCATGAGAAGTGCAGGGATTTTAGCTGGAAGAACAACAGGTTCCTGTAAAGACTCATCAAAGTTAAGTCTGAAATCTACTGTTTCTTTATCTATATCCTCAAGCATCTCTTCTGAGATCTTTCCCATCCTGGCTTCTGTGTATCTCATAGCCGCAGCTGAATCTCCGTCAATAGATCCAAAGTTACCATGTCCATCAACAAAACAGTATCTTGATGAGAAATCCTGTGCCATTCTTACCATCGCATCATAAACCGAAGAATCACCATGTGGATTATATTTACCTAGAACATCACCAACAACACGAACTGATTTCTTATATGCTTTTCTGGATGTCAGTCCAAGTTCGTTCATAGCATAAAGTATTCTTCTATGAACTGGTTTCAGTCCATCTTTAACATCAGGAAGAGCTCTCATCACGATTACACTCATCGCATAATCAAGATAAGAATCTTTCATTATATCTTCAATATATATCTTTTCTACTCTATCTCTTGTAATGTTTTCCATTTATATCTACTCCTTAGATATCCAGATTTTTAACTTCTTTTGCATATTTTTGAATAAAGTTTCTTCTAGGTTCAACTTCATCACCCATAAGCATAGAGAATATCTCTTCTGCTTCATATGCATCTTCAAGTGTTATCTTAGTAAGTATTCTTGTATCAGGGTCCATTGTAGTATCCCAAAGCTGCTCAGGGTTCATCTCACCAAGACCTTTGTATCTTTGAATACTATATTTATCTCCAATGAGTTCTGTCATCTTCTTTAGTTCATCATCAGAATATGCATACTCTTCTTTTTTACCATATTTGAGTTTATAAAGAGGAGGTCTTGCAACATATACAAAACCGCCTTCTATCATTGGTCTCATATATCTAAAGAAGAAAGTTAGAAGTAGAGTCCTAATATGAGCTCCATCAACATCAGCATCCGTCATTATTATTATCTTATGATATCTGATCTTGTCCAGAGTAAACTCTTCACCAATATTAGTACCAAATGCTGTTATCATTGTCTTTATTTCTTCGTTAGATAGTATTTTATCAAGTCTTGCTTTCTCAACGTTTAAGATCTTTCCTCTTAGAGGCAAAATAGCCTGGAATTTTCGATCTCTTCCCTGTTTAGCTGAACCTCCCGCAGAATCACCCTCCACAAGATATATCTCAGTCAACTCTGGATTTTTTTCCGAACAGTCTGCAAGTTTTCCAGGAAGTGTTGTTCCTTCAAGAACACTTTTTCTTCTTGTAAGCTCTCTAGCCTTTCTTGCTGCCTGTCTTGCTTTTAGTGCATTTATACATTTATCTATAATATTTTTTGATGCTTTTGGATTTTCTTCAAGAAACTCATTGAATTTCCTAAAGAACAAAGATGATACTATTCCATCTACTTCAGGATTTCCAAGTTTAGTTTTAGTCTGTCCTTCAAATTCCGGATCAGGTACTTTAACACTTATTATAGCAGTAATACCTTCCCTCACATCATCACCTGAAAGACTTATATTTTTATATTTATCACCCATAGATTTAAGTTTTTCATTAACACATCTTGTTATTGCTCTCTTAAAACCTGTTAGATGTGAACCTCCATCAACAGTATTAATATTATTAACAAAAGTGTATATATTCTCATTATATTTTTCAGTGTACTGACATGCTATCTCAACTACGACATCCTGTTCTTCTTTTTCAAAATAAAAGACATCATGATAAGGATTTTTTCCTTTATTTAGAAATTCAATAAAAGACTTTATTCCACCTTCATATTTAAAGATATGTTCTTTCTCTGTCTTTTCCTCTCTTATTATAAGTTTTATACCTTTATTAAGAAAAGCCATCTCTCTCATTCTTTTAGAAAGTGTATCGAAAGAAAACTCGGTAGTCTCAAAAATATCCTTATTAGGCCAAAATTTTATTTTTGTTCCAGTCTCAGTTGTCTCTCCTGCTTTACTTATCTCTGCTTGAGGCGCTCCTTCTATATATTCCTGATAATGTATATATCCATCTCTTTTTATAGTTGCCTCAAGTTTTGTTGATAATGCATTAACAACTGATACACCAACTCCATGAAGTCCACCTGAGATCTTATAGGACGAATTATTAAATTTACCACCAGCATGAAGAACTGTCATTACAACTTCAAGAGCTGATTTTTTTGTCTTTTCATGTCTGTCAACCGGGATTCCTCTACAGTTATCGACTACGGAAACAGCTCCATCTTCGTGAAGAGTAACCTCTATAGTATCGCAATAACCACCTAAAGCTTCGTCAACAGAGTTATCAACAACCTCGTAAACAAGATGATGTAACCCTTGAGGTCCTGTTGAACCTATATACATACCTGGTCTCTTTTTTACCGGTTCCAGACCTTCCAGCACTTCAATCTGTTGTGAAGTATATTTGTTTGAATCAACCATTTAACCCTCCGTTTTCGGACATTATTCTTTTTGCTATAGTCTCACTTCTAATAGGTACACTGTAAATTTGATCCTCAGTCAGGATCACTGTCTTTGTCTTTTTATCATAACGGATCCTCTTTTTTTTCCCGTCTACAATAATATCTGTAGATGTTCTTTTAAAGATTCCCGTAATATCCTTTAATCTTAAAAATTCTTCCCAACCAATATTCACATACATCGTAAAGATCCTTTTTAATACTATTTCATTTTATATACTATTTTAGTTTTTATATCAAATGCTATATCTTAACAGTAATATTGGGATGAGATAATTATAATGGTTATTATTTTTTTTGCAAATTATCCTCACCCATTTGAATAGAAAATTTTCGAAACTTTTCTTTTTTAATATATAAACTTCTTAAAGTTTCTTTTAAAGATTCATCTTCTATTCCTTCTAACATCTTATCTAAACTGTTTATCTTATCCTCATCTACCTTATAAGGAGAAAGATCTCTTTTGGAACTATCAGTCTTATAAAGTTCAGGATTCTTTTCCACACTTAACCTTATCTTTTTTATTACTCCGGAATAATTTCTAATATTTTCAAGAAGCATATCCTGCATATATAAAAGGTTTTGTTTCCATGAAGAATCTGGAACAGTCAAATAAATAGTGTTTCCTGTAATCTTTTTTATGACAACATGACCATATAATTCAGGTCCTACGATATTTTTCCAATTACCGACAAGTTTTACGAATACATCGCCGCGTTCTTTAGAACTTTTTCTGAACAGATTTGAAAACCTTCTATTTTCTAATAGATTAGCTATTTTTTTTGTTTTTCTATATTTCCTTGCTGACAATTTTACCCTCTTTAACAAAAAATTCTTTATAATTTTGTTCTGATAGTATATCACGAGAAAAACTGTTTACTGAAATAAAAACCTGAAATTTTTTATTTATACTGATCAAAAAACTTTTTTTTCTGTGTTCATCTAGTTCTGAAAATACATCATCAAGGATTAGAACTGGATTATTGTTCTTTATTTTAGAAATAACGTGAGCCTGAGTCATCTTTAAAGTAAAGACTATTGTTCTCTGTTGTCCTCTGGATGCAGCTTTTCTTGCTTTATAATCACCTATAAGTATTTCTATATCATCTCTATGTGGTCCAACAACAGTATGTCCTTTTCTAATTTCTCTGTTTCTACATTCTTTTAATACTTCTATATCTATCCTTTTTTTACCTTTATATGAAAAATCAGTCTTCTTTTCACCTTCAGGTACTATCTCTTGATATATTTTTGGAAAGATCTCTTTAAGGTGTTCTAGTACCAGAAGTCTTTTTTCAATTATATAATTTGCACTTTCGCAAAATATCTCGTCCCAAATACCAGCTTCTTTACCATGTTTTAAAAGAGAGTTCCTGTTATCAACAATTTTTCTATACTTTAACAAAGTAGAATAATATCCAGGATATAATTGAGAACAGATCTCGTTTATAAATTTTCTTCTATAAACAGGCTCTTTTCCAACGATCTTTAGATCATCAGGTATAAAAACCACAAAGGAATGTAGCGAAAGTAAATCATGGAATTTTTTATCAACACCATCTACAGTAACTTCTTTTTTTCTTCCCTCAATGCCAATTCTTATGTTCTTTTTAGAGGTTTTATAGTCATACAAAGCCTCTATAAACATAACGTTTTTACTTTTAAAATCTTTAAATAGATCACCTAGAGTCCTGGTTCTAAAGGATTTCATCATTCCTGAAAAATAAAGTGCTTCCAGAAGATTGGTCTTTCCCTGACCGTTATCTCCTGTCATCACATTAAAATCTTCGGAAAAATTAAGACTAGCCTCTTCAATGTTTCGGAAGTTCTTTATATTTATACTTTTTATGATCATTGAACTCACTTCATTCGTTGTTTAACAGTTTTACTGTTGATGTATCATTTCATTCAAGATGAGCCTTTAAGGCTGTACTTTGCTATGCAAAGAGTTTAACCCTTTCTGTAAGAAAGCACATGAGCTTTAGCTCATCATCTTTTTTCGCCAGAAAAACATTTTGGCTCCAGCCAAACATCGAGTTGATCGTTGATCAACTCTCCATTATCTTTCTACGGATATCCTGAAAAGCTTTCTTAATGGAAAAATCTGTTTTTATTAATTTTTCCACTTTCTTACAAGCATAAAGAACCGTTGTATGATCTTTTTTTCCAAACTCTTTTGCTATGTTTGGAAGGGAGTATCCCGTCAGATCTCTAGCCAAATACATTGCCATCTGTCTTGGTTTTACTATACTTTTATCTCTTTTTGCGGATAATATATCAGCGACTTTTACTTTAAAGTGTTCAGAAACAGTTGAGAGTATCTCTTCAATAGTATATTTTCTTTCAATATCAACAATAAAATCTTTAAGTATATTATCTATTACTTTTCCATTAAGTTCTTTTCCGGTAAGTGATTTATAGGAAATAACATTTTTAAAAGCACTTTCAAGTTCTCTTATATTTGTGATCACTTTCTGAGCAATATATTCAATAAGTTCATTATCAACCTCTACCTGAAGTTCCTGTGCCTGTTTTTGAAGTATAGCAATTCTAAGTTCAAGATTTGGTTTCTGAATATCAGCAATAAGTCCACTTTTAAATCTTGATACAAGCCTGTCTTCAAGCTTTTCGAGTTTTGCAGGGGGTTTATCTGAGGTAAGAACTATCTGTTTCTTTTTCTGAACAAGTTCATCAAAAGTAAAATGAAATTCTTTCTGTGTCTCTGTCTTACCTGTTAACATCTGAATATCATCAACAAGAAGAACGTCAATCTGTCTATACTTTTCTCTAAACTTTGCAGGATTATTAGCTGATAAAGACTCTATAAAGTCGTTTGTAAATTTTTCTGAAGTAACATAGGCTACATTCTTATCAGGATTCTGCTGAAGTATATAATGTCCAATAGCCTGCATTAGATGAGTCTTCCCAAGTCCGGAACCTCCATATATAAAAAGAGGATTAGATTTTATTCCAGGCTCTTTCGAAACTGCTTTTGATGCTGCATTTGCATGTTCATTAGAAGATCCAACTACAAAGTTTTCAAACGTATACTTTTCATTTAATTTGAAGATATCAGGATACTCTTCTCTAATATCAGATTTTTTCTTTTTGTTTTTTACATATTTGGTTGCTTTTTGATCGTTCTCTTTTTTAAATCTTTCAGGAGCAATAACAAGCTCAAAATTGTCCACATTCTGATACTCAGGATATTTTTTTATAAAATCCATAAGAGAGTTCCAGTACATAGTCTCTATACGGTTTTTTGAAAACTGATTAGATATAAAGATATGTAAAGATTTTTCTCTTACCTCTCCTAAAAGTATATGATTGAACAGGTCACCTGATTCTTTATTTTCGATCTGAGCCTTTAATTCTTTTTCAATAAGCTGCCATTCTTTTTTCTTAGATACCATAGCACTCCCCTATATTCACATCTTTTCCACACTTGGAAATGCCCTCTCGAAAACAATTCTTATTATGATTTCCCTTAACAAAGGGATTTATTCTTTCACAGCTTTACAATCTTTTATAAAAGCCGTCTTCAACGAAGTTAATAGTATTTTAACGGTTGTGAATAAACATTGTATAAATAAATTTTCTATTTATCAACATTTTTTTCTACAGTTTTTTTACAGGTCTCTACACAGGTAATCTTTAATCTAATAGATGTATTTAATCATATTTCCACAGAATACACAACACTACTAGTACTACGCTCTTTAATTTTATATAATAAAAAAAAAGCTTTTAAAAAAAAGAAACAAAAAAAATCTCGTTGGAACTTTTATTGTGTTCAGACGTTAAGTTTACTAAAAAATCTTGACAAACAAAAAGGTTTCTGGTAAAAAATATAAACTTGTGTAAAAGCGTCGAAAGTTAAAAAAGGAGGCAGAAATGAAAAGAACTTTCCAGCCTAACAATAGAAAAAGAAAAAAAGATCACGGTTTTAGAAAAAGAATGTCTTCAAAAGCCGGAAGAAATGTATTGAAGAGAAGAAGAAGCAAGGGCAGAAAAGCTCTTAGTGCTTGATCTTTGGAAAATTTCTTTACAATATCTGAAAAAGATGCGAGAAATCTTATCAGGAAAAGTGGATTTAGATCTGATTCAAATTTTCTGGTAAGATCTTGTAATAATTAAGAATTTAAAGTTATTATATCTGTAAAAAAAAAAGATTTTAAAAAAGCTGTTGTAAGAAATAGAATAAAACGACGAATTAGGTATTTTGTAAGGAATAAAATGAATAAAAAAGGTTTTCACCTGATAATTATAAAAAAATCATTCAAGCCGGAAATGCCATTTTCCTTATTATGCGACAGTCTTTCTAAACTATTATGAAAATCAACATTTTATCAAGGATTTATATTTTTTTTATAAGATCATATAAGAAGTTATTATCCCCTTATTTAGGTCAAAATTGCCGATTTTATCCAACTTGTTCTGATTACTCTATACAGGCAGTTAGGAAAAAAGGTCTAATAGTAGGTTTAATACTCTCTATATATAGGATTTTAAGATGTAACCAATTCTCAAAAGGAGGCTTTGACCCAGTTGAATAAAAAATTATTTTTATCTATATTTTTCTTTATATTATTAATGGTGAACCAGATTGGATATGCACAGGATATCGAACTTTTAAGAGGAAATATGACAGTGTTTTTCGATTCTGAAAGACCTGTTATAAAGGAAGCTATAATCAAGACAGAGTATACTCAGGATGTTGTTGCTAAAAATCTTGAGTTTCTTATCCTTACAAGTGATAAAAAAGATATAAGGGAAGCTCTTGAAAAAGGAGTTTATGAACTTTCTCTAAATGATCAGATTCTGAAAATAAAGTTTAACAGTGATGTACTGGATCTTTCAGGAGAAATGACTTTTAACGAGGACAACGATTTTACTTATGATATGAATTTTTCTTCAAAAGAAAAAGTGAATCTACGGGACATTCAACTTGTTGTAAAACCAGGTCTAACACATGAAAAAAATGGGTTTATAGAAAGAGCAATATATTATCTACAGGAAGAAAAGGCAGAAAAATTCAAATTTAAAAGTAAACCTATGTCTGAAGATGTATCCAAAGCAAAATGGGTAGCAATGACAAATAAATATTACACTTTTGCTCTTTTTAACAATGATTTTTCAAAAGTTGTTGTTGCTGATACCGAGACTATTAAGACTGTTATTGATGATGCTGGAAAAGAAGAAGAAAAAAAATTATATAATCAGCAGATAACTTTCAATCTTGAAGATAGATCAATCAATAAAGATGAGGATTATCAACTTACAATAAAAGGATATCTTGGAGAAAAGAAACTGGAAAAACTCGAAAGAAAAGGGCTTGGAAAAGTATTGGATCTTGGTTTCTTTGGAGCTTTTGCAAGATTACTTTTACTTGGACTTAAAAAACTAAATGATTTTACAAGAAACTGGGGATTATCAATAGCTCTTTTGACTGTAATAATAAGATTGATACTTTATCCTCTTAACTTTAAACAGGCAAAATCTATGGCTGAGATGCAGAAAATTCAGCCTGAGATGGAAGCTATAAAAAAGAAATATAAAGATGATAGTCAAAAGATGAATCAGGAAGTAATGGCCTTATATAAAAAGCATAATATAAATCCTATGGGTGGATGTTTTCCAATTCTTATTCAGATACCTATCCTATTCTCATTGTTTACAATGTTAAGGACATCCATTGAGATAAAAGGAGCATCGTTCCTATGGCTTGGTGATCTTTCTAAGCCTGATTCGATGTATATTATGCCTGTACTTATTGCTGTAAGCATGTATTTTCAACAGAAAGCGACCGCATCAAATGACCCTAGACAGAAGCAGATGATGATCATGATGCCACTTATTATGCTAATGATCACAACAAGCCTACCTTCAGGTGTCTTAATATACTGGTTCGTATCAAACATAGCGGCCTTCTTACAGCAAGTGTACGTAAAAAAACATCTTGATAAGCAGGAGGCAGTAAAAAAATGAAGATTCAAACTGAAGGAAAGACTATTCAACTGGCAAAAGAGGAAGCGATGAAAAAGCTTCAGATAACGGATGAAGAGATAGTAGAATTCAACATAATCGAAGAGGAAACAAAAGGAATCTTTGGTTTTGGTAGTAAAAACGCTTTAGTAGAAGCCAAAGTAAAGGATCCTGTATTGTTTTTTGCAAAAGAATTTCTGACAGGTCTATTGAATAAGATGAATCTGGGTCATTTTGACTTGGATATAGAGACTGAAGGAAAAGATAAAATAATCAACATAAGAATATCGATAGCAAGCAAAAGTCTTTTAATAGGAAGATATGGTAAGACTTTGAACTCTTTGGAATATTTGACAAAAATATATATTAACAGAAAATTTGAAGAGTATGATGAAAAGCCTGGAAAGCTAAATCTCTATCTTGATGTAGAAGATTATAGAAAAGAAAAACTTGAGAAATTGGAAAGTATTGCAAATAGATTGGCTGAAAAAGTAAAGACTACAGGAAAGAGTATGGAAATGAAGCCTATGACGGCAAGAGAAAGAAAGATAATCCACATGAACTTTAAAAACGATCCTGCTATAAAGACTTTCTCCAAAGGTCAGGATCCTTTTAGAAAAGTAGTTCTTTCAACTAAGAAAAAATGATTGAAAAAAAAGATATTATTGCTGCAATAGCTACCTCGACAGTCGGTTCAACGATCGGAATAGTAAGAGTCTCCGGAAAAGGCTGTCGGGAGCTTGTAGCCTCACTTCTTAATAAACCCATAAAAAAAGCTAGATATAGCTATTTAAGAAAGATAATCAAAGGTGATAAGATCCTTGATGAAGTTCTGGTTATTTTTTTCCAGGGTCCAAAAAGTTATACTGGAGAAGATATGATAGAGATACACTGTCATGGAGGTTATGTAAATACCAGACGAATATATGAAAATATACTTGAAAAAGGTGCAAGATCCGCTCATAGAGGAGAGTTTACCAAGAGAGCATTTTTTAATGGAAAACTTGATCTTATACAAGCTGAAAGTATAAACAATCTTATTAATTCAAATAACTCCATTCTTGCAGATAATTCTGTAAAGATGATGAATGGAATTTTTTCCAGACGAATAGAAGAATTAAGAGACAAGATAATTGAGATAATAGCTTATCTTGAGGCTTTTATTGATTTTCCTGAAGATGATGTGGAAGAGGTATCGGAAGCTTTTCTTGATGAAAGACTTAATAAAATAATCAGTGATATTAAAGTTCTTATAAGATCTTTTGATATATACAAAAGATTATCAGATGGAATAAAAGTGGCTATAGCAGGGAAGACCAATGTTGGAAAATCATCACTTTTAAATGCAATTTTAAAGGAAGAAAAAGCGATTGTTACAAACATTCCTGGAACTACAAGGGATATTTTAGAACATCAGCTCTATATCAATGGACTAAATGTAATATTTTTTGATACAGCAGGGTTAAGAGATTCCGAGGATACCGTTGAAAAGATCGGAATAAAAAGGGCTATGAACAAGATAGAGCAATCGGAATTACTGATATTGATGTTTGATATATCAAGTAGTATTACTGAAGAGGAAAAAGAGCTTCTTGAAAAGACAAAAAATAAAAACAAAATAGTGGTATTAAATAAATGCGACCAGGAAAAATATTTAAAGGATTATCAGAAGCTTGTAAAGGACGTTGATCATTTAACTCTTTCTTTAAAGACATCAGATGGATTTGATGCTTTTGAGAAAAGGTTACATGAAGAACTAGAACCATCGAATTTTATTGACAGTAACGTAGAGTTCTTTATTGATAATCCAAGATATATACAATCATTGAAGAATGTTTGTGATATATGTATTAAAATAATCGATAAAAAAGATATTCCTCCTGAATTTATTGCGGAGGACCTTAAAGAAACAAGAAAAGGTCTTTCTGAGATAATAGGGGAGGTCTATAAAGATGACATCCTTGATAAAATATTTTCGACCTTCTGCATAGGAAAGTAGATACCTTTAAAGAAGCATATTTCGAATATATCTTAATTGTCTTCAACTAATATAAAAGCTCAAACTTTATCGAATTAGCGTTGCTAGTCCTTCTTCAGTTTTCTCTTTTCTATTAGCTTAATCCTGCATAATCTATTATTCAAAACATACTCATTTAAAGGTATTATGAAAAATAAGAATTCAAAATTCCAAACTCTCCAATCCCCATTCCCAACTTTTATGATGCCACCCACTGAGAATTCTATTACTTTATTAGAAAATTATTCTTTTCCCTAGTTATGCATTTGAGTTTCAAAAATCATAATATTTTATCAAGGATGTATTTAGAAACGTGAAAATCAGTCCGACCCTAAATCCTAACTCCTGCTTTTAAATTTTTTATCAATGATGCTAATGAGATTTGCTTAAAATAGCTAAAATACTTGTTTAAGTACGTTTCTGTGTGTATTATTTATTTGTAAACTTTTCGAAGGAACATCTGCCTGTAAAGGCACATCTTGAACAAAGTTGAACATCAACGACGGATAGGAGTTAGATTGAAATTAGAGTATAACTACGATATTGTTGTCATCGGTGCAGGTCATGCAGGTTGTGAAGCTGCTCTTGCAGGCGCGAGAATAGGTTTAAATACATTGCTTATAACTCTTAATATGGATTGTATAGCTTTAATGCCTTGCAACCCCTCAATCGGTGGACCCGGAAAAAGTCATCTCGTATATGAGATAGATGCTCTGGGTGGAGAGATGGCAAGGAATATAGAAAGATCATATCTTAATATTAAGACCCTTAATACATCAAAGGGACCTGCTGTTCATTCTGTAAGAGCTCAAGCTGATAAAAAACTTTATCAGCAAAATATGAAAAACGTTCTTTTAAAACAAGAAAAACTGGACATTATTCAAGGTGAGGTAAGCGAGATAATCACTGAAAACAAGAAAGTGGTTGGGGTAAAGACTATTACTGGAGCCTTATATAGATGTAAGAAAGTAGTTCTTACATCAGGAACATATCTTAAGAGTTATATTGTAGTGGGACCTGCAAGATATATTGGAGGTCCACATAATCAGATGTCTGCTATGTATCTTTCGGATAGTCTGGAAAAGATTGGAATCGAGCTTGATCGCTTTCAAACTGCAACCCCACCCAGGATCAAAAGGGAGTCTGTAGATTTTTCCAAGATAAAAAAAATACCATATGACGAAGAACCGCCAAGTCTGTCTTTTTTTGTAAAAGGTCATGGAAGGGATATATTGGATTGTTTTATAACCAGAACAAATGAAAATACAATAAATACTATAAGAGATAATCTTGATAGCTCACCACTTGTTATAAAAAATATCACAGATAAAGGTCCAAGATATTGTCCTTAAATCGATAGAAAGGTAATGAGTTTTCCTGATAAGAGAAATCATCAGATATTTATTGAACCAGAAGGAATTGACACTGAAGAGATGTATCTTCAAGGTTTGACCTCTGCAACTCCCGAAGATGTTCAACTTAAAATATTAAAGACCATACCTGGACTTGAGAATGTGGAAATAGTAAGACCCGCTTATGGGATAGAATACGATTATATTTTACCATCACAACTTGATAATACACTTGAGATAAAGTGTTTAAAGGGTCTATATACGGCGGGACAGTTAAACGGGACTTCAGGTTACGAAGAAGCTGCAGCACAGGGAATCGTTGCTGGAATAAATGCCGCTTTATCAATATTAAAAAAAGAGCCTTTGATAATGAAAAGAGAAAACTCGTATATTGGGGTTCTTATTGAAGACCTTATTTCAAAGGATCATTACGAACCTTACAGAATATTAACTTCTTCTGCTGAATATCGATTACTTTTAAGACAGGATAATGCTCCTCTTCGTCTGTCCCCTTTAGGATATTTATGTGGATTACTTACTGATGATGATTTTAAGAAAGTCAGAGATTATAGATGGAAAATACATAAAGAAAAACAAAAATTAAAAGGTTTTTATATCATGCCAGGGAAAAAGTCTGATAAGATATTAGAAAAATATAATGAAGCTCCACTAAAACATAAGACAACAGCTTTTGACCTTATGAAAAGACCTGGAATAGACTATTCTAAACTCGAGGATTTTGGATATTCACCAACAGAATTTAAGGAAATCATAAAAAATATAACTGTTGCATCTAAATATGAAGGATATATTCAAAAACAGATACTTGAGGTCAAGAGGATTGAAAAGATAGAGAAGAAAAAGATACCGAATGGATTTGATTTTTCTTCTATTAAAGGTATATCAAACGAAGGAATGGAAAACCTGAGACATTTTCAACCCAAGACTCTTGGAGATGTAAAAAGAATCCCAGGAATCTCTTCCCATGAGCTTAATCTAATATATATTTTTGTAAAAAGGTATAAAACATGAAGAGTTTCTTTAGTGCGGATGTGATAGTAATAGGTGGAGGACATGCTGGAATAGAAGCAGCTTATGTTGCTGCAAAAGGTGGTGCCAAAACTATTCTGATCACAATAAATCTTGATACAATAGGAGAGACCCCCTGTAATCCATCGATTGGAGGTCCGGGAAAAAGTCAGATCGTTAGAGAAATTGATGCTTTAGGTGGGTTGATGCCAAAAGTATCCGATATGTGTGCTATTCAGAGAAGGATGATAAACACAAAAGGTGGTCCTGCAGTTCATTCACTCAGATTTCAGGTGGATAGAGATAAGTATAGAAAGACTATGAAAAATACTTTGGAAAAAGTTAAGAATCTATATATTAAACAGGGAAAAGTCAGCGACCTTTTAGTTGAAGGTAATGGGATTGTAGGTGTAAAGCTCAATACAGGTGCTGAATTTTATGCAGAAAATGTGATAATAACTGCTGGAACTTTTTTAAAAGGCAAGATACATATTGGAGATTTTTCTCAAAAGGCTGGAAGATATGGGGAACCAGGATCTTTTAGTTTGGCAAAGGCAATATCAAAGCTTGGAATATCATTAAATAGACTTAAGACAGGAACAACCCCTAGATTGGATAGTAAGACTATAGATTTTTCAAGTTTAAGGGAACAACCTTCAGAAAATATAATACACGGTTTTTCTCTCTGGAAAACCCCTAACTGGTTATCAGGAAGAAGTTGCTATGTGACGAGGACCAATGAAGAGATTCATAGGATAATTGAAAAAAATATAGATAGATCACCACTGTTTTCAGGAAAAATAAAAGGAATAGGACCTAGGTATTGTCCTTCAATCGAAGATAAAGTGTTTAGATTTGAAAAAGATTCACATAAGATATTTTTAGAACCTGAAGGATTATTTACTGATGAGATCTATATGCAAGGATTTTCTACTTCTCTTCCTGAGGATATACAGCATAAGATAATCCGACTAATTCCAGGACTTGAAAATGTCCATATATATAAACCGGGATATGCAGTTGAATACGATTGTATAGATTCCAGAGAATTGAAAAAAACATTAGAACATGCAAGCATTAAAGGGTTATATTTTGCAGGACAGGTAAACGGGACTTCAGGTTATGAAGAAGCTGCCGGACAAGGTCTTATTGCTGGAATCAACGCATTGATGAAGGTTCAGAAAAGAAAGGAATTTATTCTGGACAGAACGAGATCTTATATCGGAACACTTATAGATGATCTTACTTTAAAAGGTACGAATGAACCTTACAGGATGTTTACATCAAGAATGGATTACAGGATGATGGTAAGGCAGGATAATGCACATCTAAGATTATGTGAAAAAGCCTATGAAGCTGGTGTCATTAGCCAGGACCAATACAAAGAGTATAAAGAAAGAACCTTTAGAATAAGTAAGACTTTAAAATATATGGAAAAAAACATAAAAAAGGGAAAGACATTAAAACAGTTATTAAAGACTCCAGGAAAAAAACTTGAAGACATAATAAAAATAAAAGATTTTGATTTGGATGATAATGATATAATAACTGTTGAAAGTGAGATAAAATACGAAGGATACATATTAAAATTAAAAAAAGATCAGGAATTAAATAAAAAATGGAGAGAAGTAAGATTACCTGAAGATATTGATTACATGGATATTAATCATATATCTATTGAGGCTAGGCAGAAACTGATCAAAGCCAGACCGGATACTATTGGTGATATTGAAAGAATACCCGGAATAAACTCATCAGATATAACAGGAATAATCATTTACTTAAGAAAAAATGGACATAAAGATATTAATTGAGAAAAACAATATTACTATTAAAAAGGAACATATAGATAGACTATCAGCATATGTTGAAATTCTATTAAGGGAAAATAAAAAATATAATCTGGCATCAATAAAAGATCTGGATGTCTTTCTGGAAAAGACTTTAGTAGATTCTCTTATTATTCAGAGATCAAAAAAAATCAAAATAAAAGGTTCGTTGATTGATATTGGTTCTGGAAATGGTTTTCCAGGAATAGTACTTGCGATATGTTATCCAGAGCTTAAAGTAACCCTTCTTGATGCTGAAAAAAAGAAAGTTCAGTTTTTAGAAATGGTTAGAGATGAACTTGACCTGGATTTAGAGGTATTACACCTTAGAGCGGAAGATCATATTAGACAAAAGATAGGATATTTTGATATTGTTTGTGCAAAAGCTCTTGTATCTAAGCCTGATAAATGGTTGAGATGGACAGTTCCTTTTGCAAAAAGAGGTGGTTTTATAATAAATTATAAGACAGCAAAGTTTTTGGAAGAATTGAAACTTTCAAGTAGTCAAAAGTTTTTAAAAAAATATAATACTGATATTATTGAAAAGATTGATTATAAAGTTTCCGACTCAGAGAGAATAATTGTTATAATGAAAAAAAAGAAGGCAAGAAAAACAAACAAATGATCTATTAGAGTATTAAAAAGCAATACCTGTAATAAAAAGGAAGTTTAAAATTGTACTTATCCACAATGTGAATAAGTATATAAAATTGAAATGATTAAAAAACTTAGTAAAAAAGCCAACTACGAAAATTTGTTGCAATATTATACAATGCGGGGAAATGCTGTGGATAATGTGAATAACTTTTTCAAAATCAAATGGGAAAATAGTTATAATGTCTTATTTGGGGGATTAAAATGGTAAACTTAGATATGAGTATTGTGGATAAAGTTGTTGGAAAAATAAAAGGTAGTGCTGACAAGATTCCAACAGTTGGTGAAGTTATTCCTCCAAAAAATAAAATCAAAGATGAACCAGAGCTTTCGAAAGCTGAAAAAGCATATTCAATGTCTAAATTAGCATATAAATCAAAAGATTACCGAACAGCTATGAGACATGCTAGAGATACGATTATAAACAACAAAAAATTGAGCGGACCATATCTTATCATAGCTGACTGTTATATGGATAACAAGATGTATTTAAATGCATTAAGAGTAGTAAACAAAGGTATAGAGGCTATCGGAGTATTTGATCTATATGAAAAGATAGAAGAGGTATATGAGGCACAAGGAAAAAGAAAAGAAATAAGAAAGATGTGGGATAACTATATAATGTCTTCCAGGAAAAAAGACCTGGGATACAAAGCTCTAGGTCTTTTTTATGAAGAAAAAGAAAAAGATCCTGAAATGGCAATTCAGTATTATAAAAAGACATTGGAAGCGAATCCAGTACATATTGAGATATACGAAAGATTAGCGACTCTATATTTCAGGACTGGACAAATGCAAAACGCTATCAATGTATATGATGATCTTCTATTTTCGAAACATGCAAAAGAATTTTTTAGAAACAGCACAAATAAATCAAGGATATTAACGAGAGTAGGAGAGATATATTTTTTAAAAAGACAGTTTGATTTTGCTTTTAAATATTTTGATATGGCGTTACAAGCGGTTCCGGGAAATAAAGACGTTTATAATAGATTAGGAGATATAGCGTATTATCTTCAGGATAAAAAGAACACTTTAAAATATTATAAGCTTGCATATCAGGCGGATGAGACGGATATAGAATTCATTATAAAACATGCAATTTCTAATATTTTGAACGATAATATTGAAGAAGCACTACCACTTTTTAAAAGAATTCAAAGATATAATCCTCTTATAACAGGAATTAAGCAGATAGTTGAGACTTTGGAAGAAAAGAACGAGATAAACGATAAATTTTTTAGAATATTAGTTGAAGAAAATACCGATCTTTTAATTGATTATAGATATGAAAAGGATTTTAAATTCCCTGAAAGCAGAGAAGAGTTAGATGATTTTAGAAATAAATATAATAGCATAGATGCTAAGCTGGATTTTGATGATGAAGGAGAAGTCCCATATAAAAAAGAAGCAAAAGCAATAGAGGAAAAAAATGGGGAAAAAGTAATTAAGGTAAAAGATAAACTTTCAAAAAAGGAAATAGAAAGAGATAAAAAGATGAAGATGGTGGAAAAAGTCGAGATGCAGGGAGAAAGTACCGAGCCTACATTCGAGACAACAGAAGATGAACCTAAAGCATCTGATAGTAATTTTTTAGATGAGATCTCAAAACTTAATCAGGAAATGGAAGAAGAACTTATCACTAAAATAGAACCTTTAGAAAAGGAAATTGGTTATGTTATAGAAAATACACAGGAAGAACAAACATTAGAAGAAAATATTGAGGATGAGTCAGTTTTTGAAGCAAAGAAAAAGCAAGATGATGAATCGATGCAAGAATCAGAAGCTGTTGTTGAACAGCCAACAAACCTAGAATCACAAACGGTTGAAACTCAGCAGGAACAGAAAATAGAAAAAGATAGTATGTTTGAAAAAACACAAATAGAATCTGTTTCTATCAGCCCGGAAGAGATTAAGGAACTTCTTACGAATATACAGAATTTTATAAATGACGTTCAGGGTATCTCACACAGAGTCCTTCAGATAAATAATATTATGCAGGATGGAAATCTACCGGAAGATAATATTAAACGAAATATTATAAAATTTGCCTTGGAAAATATCGAGACAAACTTACAAGATAATGATGTTAAAAGAATTAGAGAAGGTATTTCCAAACTGAAAAAAAAGTTGGGTTAAGCCAACTTTTTTGATGTTTGGCTAAAGCCAAAGTGTTTTTCTTTCGAAAAAATTACCAACTAAAGTTAGTGTGCTTTCCTCTGGAAAGAGTCTTAATCCCTTTGCAAAGCAAAGTACAGCCTGAAAGGCTCATATTGAACGTAGTGATATATCAGCAGCATAGCTAGACATGAAAATTCAGTTGAATTTTCATTAGATATTCTGCTGAACAGGATTTTTGTAGAATTCCAGTATCTTTGGAATTGTCTTGGAAAAATATATCCCCATTACTATCATTACTATGAAAGCAACTACAATCATCTCTACCATTTTTCTATTGTCTGGAATATTTGAAAGTAAAGGAAGTACGTTTTCTCCCATATTATCCTGTGTATAGTTAACAAGATTTTTCATGTTCTTTTGCTGCATATAATAGATTATCGCAAATGAAGATCCGAATATAGTAAATAATATTATTGGAATGTGAACATATTCTCTGACGAAGAAAACAAAACCTATTATCAGAGCAAGTGAAAATGCTGCTATACCACCACTTATGAGACCAAATATAAAGAGTCTATAAAGAATCTTGTATTTTTTATCATACTCTTCTTTTTCCTTTTGTTTTCTTTCATCGTATTTTTTCTTACTTAGTTTAATGACTTTACACGCATTAATAAAATCTTCTTTTGGAATTTTTTTTAATAAAGTCTTCCATTCTATTTGCACATTTTCGTTTTTATATGACCATATCCTTCGTTGTGTGTTTATATGAGAGACTGCGATCTGTTCAGTTCTAATGTTTCTTGCTATATCAGTCATCTTCTTCTCAGCTTCAAGTATGGATCTGAAAAAATCATCAACTTCATCTTCAGGTAGGACAAGCTTGGATTGATTGTCTTCTCCCCAATTAAAAGTATATTTATTTTCATCTTCTTTAATGGTCAGTTTTTCTTGCATATGAGAATTGTATATGATAGATTATCAATTGTAAAGAGGGTTTATGCATACTAGTGGAACTATTAAAAAAATTGATGAAAGTTTTATTTACATTTCCTATTTCAGAAAATCAGCCTGTTCTGAATGTCATAATAAAAAAGCCTGTCTGGAATCCGATTGTAAAGAAGAACAAATAAAAATTGAGAAAGATAAATTGGATTTTGTTCCTGAAAAAAATATGTCTGTCAAACTTTCGATAGATTATTATGGTTCACCTATTAAATTGTTATTTTTGATTTATGGATTTCCTGTATTGTCTTTACTTCTTACTGCAATAATAATGCAATCAATGGGGATTGGTGAACCTTTGATCCTTTTGGGTATTTTATTAAGTCTTATAATAAGTCTTTCAATTATAAAAATCTTTGAAAAGAAATTAGTAAAGGAAAAAAAAATAGGTATCAATGTCAAAAAACAAAAAGTCTGATGTCATGCTAGCTGAAAAAGCTGGATTCTGTTTTGGAGTTGAAAGAGCAGAGAGTATAGTCTTAAAACTCTTAAAAGAGAAAAATAGAAAGATATATACTTTAGGACCTCTTATTCACAATCCTTTGTTTGTTGAAAACCTTAAAGAAAAAGGAGTTAATGTAGTAGAGGAAAACAATCTTTCAGATATTGATGATGATAGTATTATTGTTATTAGAAGTCATGGTATTGAAAAAAAATTGAAAGAAAGACTTTTTGAGATAGGTTTTAAAGTAATAGATGCTACATGTCCTTTTGTTGATAAAGCAAAAAAAAGTGCGCTTGAACTTTTTGAGAAAGGTTATTATCTTATAATCCTTGGAGATGCTAATCATCCTGAGGTAAAGGGCATTCATAGTTATACAAACTATGAAGGATTGATAGTAAAAGACCTTGATGATGTAAAAAAATTAGATCTAAATGGTAAAAACAAGATTGGTTTTGTTGCTCAAACTACTCAAAGTAAAGAAGTATTTAAAAAAATAGTGAAATATCTTTAAAATAAAGTAGAAGATTTTGTCTTTTATGATACTATATGTAATGCTACTTCTAATAGGCAAAAAGCCGCTGTTGAACTTGCTAAAAAATGTGATGCTATGATTGTCATCGGAGGGTTTAACAGTGCAAACACAAAACGACTTGTTGAAATATGTACAAAAATCTGTAAAAATGTTATTTGGATTGAAAAGTTATCAGACCTTGATATTTCAAAACTAAAAGGTTTTAAAAATATTGGTATAACTGCGGGAGCATCGACTCCAGGTTGGAGTATAAAAGCTGTATACGATGAACTTGTAAAGAATATATAAAAAAAGCAACTTATTATAAAGTGAGGAAATGGTTATGACAGATGACAAGATCATGATGGAAGAAGCTCTAAAAGAATTTGAAAATATTTCAAATGGAAATATTGTCAAAGGAACTGTCGTGAATATGACTGCAGAGGAAGTCTTTGTAGACATAGGATATAAATCTGAAGGAGTTATCCCTTTAAAAGAATTTCAGGGAATTGAACAAACACCAAAGGTTGGAGATGAGATAAAAGTTCTTGTAAAAAGACTTGATGATCCTAGAGGAAATGTAAGAGTATCCTATAGAGATGCAATATCAAAAGCCGTATGGGAAGAGATTATAGATGCGGAAAAGAATAACACTCCATTGGAATTTAAGATAACTGGAAAGAACAAAGGTGGATATGAAGCGAAATATAAAGGTATAGTAGATTGTTTCATGCCAAGATCTCAAGTAGCTGAAAGAGAAGATGTTATGGGAATGACTTTAAAAGCAGTCATTCTTGAGATGAACAGAAAAAACAAAAAGGTAGTAATATCTTCAAGAAAACTTGCTGATGAGAAAAAAGAACAAGCTTTTGAAGATATATTTTCAGATAAAAATGAAGGTGATCTTGTCCGTGGAAAAGTATCGAGATTGAAAGATTTTGGTGCTTTTGTTGATTTTGGTGGGGTTGAAGGACTTCTTCATGTAAAGGATATGTCATGGGGTAGAATAAATAAAGTAGAAGATTTTATCCATGTTGGTGACGAGATAGAAGCACTTATTCTTTCAATAAACAAAGAAAAGAAAAAGATATCTCTTGGACTTAAACAGAAGACGCCAGAACCTTGGACAATAGTTCCTGAAAAATATAATGAAGGCGATGTAATAGATGGAGTAGTTAAAAATCTAACAGATTACGGAGCTTTTGTAGAAATAATACCAGGACTTGAAGGTCTTTTACATGTCTCAGATATTTCATGGAAAAAGGTTGGAAAACCTTCACAAGTATTAAAACCTGGTGAAAATGTCAAAGTAAAGATACTTTCAATTAATAACGAGGAAAAAAAGATATCTCTTGGAATAAGGCAACTTACTTCAGATCCTTGGGAAAAGTTACCTCAGCTTTATCCTGTTGATACAATTGTAGAAGGAAAGGTTGCTAAAATAATTGATAGTGGTATTTTTGTAGCTTTCCCGAATGACATAGAAGGTTTTGTACATATCTCAGATCTTTCATGGAATACAAAGATAGGACATCCATCAGAGATCGTTCAGGATGGACAGGAAGTAAAAGTAAAAGTACTTGAAATAGATCCTGAGAAAAGAAGATTTAAACTTGGTCTAAAACAACTTACTCCAGATCCATGGCAGGAAGTTGCTAAGAAATTCAGTGAAAATCAGGTAGTCCATGGAAAGGTCAATAATCTTACTAAATTCGGAGCTTTTATATCTTTAGATGATGGTATAGAAGGCTTACTTCATGTATCTGATCTCTCATGGACAAAGAAAGTGGATAACCCTCAGGATATGTTGAAAAAAGGTGATGATATAAAGGTAAAGATATTATCAATTGAACCTGAAAAAAGAAGAATATCTTTAGGTCTTAAACAGCTTGAAGGAGACCCTTGGCAGGATATATATGAAAAGTATCCAAAGAATTCCATAATAGAAGGAAAAGTCGTATCTATTATGAAGTATGGTATTTTTGTAGAGATAGCCGATGGTGTTGAAGGTCTTGTTCATGTGTCTGATTTTTCATGGACTGAAAGGGTTAAAGACCCAAGTGAGAAGTTTAAAAAAGGCGATGTTGTAAAAGCAAAAATAATTAACTATGATAAAGATAAAAGACAGATAGCCTTAGGAATAAAACAACTTGAGGAAGATCCTTATGAAAAATATACTCAGGGAACAGATGTTAAAGTTAAGATTAACAAAGTAATGAATTTTGGTGTTGGCGTTGAACTTGAACCTTCCGTAGAAGGGTTTATTCATGTGTAAGAATTAAGTGAGGATAGGATAGAAGATGTAACTTCTTCATTTAAGGAAGGTGATGAGATTCAGGCTAGAGTAATAGAAAATAAAAATAGAAAAATAAAGCTGAGTGTGAAAGCTGCGACCTATGGACAGGTGGCGGATGAGTTCCTTATGGAAAATGCTCAGTCAGGTGGAGTATCGTTGGGAGATAAAATAAAGAAAGCAATGAAAACAAAAAAGTAGGAGGAATTTATGGCAGTAAAAACAGCTATTAATGGATTTGGAAGGATTGGAAGATTATTTTTCAGAGCAAGCTTTGGAAAATCGGATATTGAAATAGTTGCAATAAACGACCTTACAGACCCAAAAACACTTGCCCATCTTCTTAAATATGATTCTGTACACGGAAAGTATGACAAGAAGATAGACTACACAGATAACAGTATTATTGTTGATGGTAAACCTATCAAGATCTACAGTTAAAAAAATCCTGCAAATCTCCCTTGGAAAGAACTTGGAGTAGAGTTTGTAGCGGAATGTACTGGAATTTTCAGAACAACTGAAAAAGCCCAGCCTCATATTGATGCTGGTGCAAAAAAAGTTGTTATCTCAGCACCTGGTAAAGATGCTATGCCAACTTTCGTAATGGGTGTTAATCATACTGATTATAATCCATCAACAGATCATGTTGTATCAAATGCTTAATGTACAACTAACTGTCTTGCACCTGTTGTTAAAGTTATCAATGATAACTACAAAGTGGTTAAAGGAGTTATGACTACAATTCATTCATATACAAATGATCAGAAAATACTTGATCTTCCACATTCAGATCTTAGAAGAGCTAGAGCTGCTGCAATGTCTATGATACCAACAACTACAGGAGCTGCAAAAGCTGTTGGTCTGGTTATCTCAGATGTTAAAGGAAAATTAGATGGAATAGCAGTAAGAGTTCCAACTCCAAACGTATCTCTTGTTGATCTTGTTGTTGAGGTTGAAAAGGATGCAAAAGCTGAAGATCTTAACCGACTCTTTAAAGAAGCAGCGGATGGACCAATGAAAGGATATCTTGATGTAAGTGATGAACCACTTGTATCAACAGATTATATAGGAAATCCTTACTCATCAATAGTTGATTCAGCTAATACTAGCGTTATGGAAGGAAACATGGTTAAGGTTCTTTCATGGTATGACAATGAAAATGGTTATTCCAACAGAATGAGAGATCTTATTCTATATATGGCATCAAAATAATGATTCAGGTTTTACAGAAAATATTATACAGGAATCCTCTTTAAGGGGATTCCTTTTTTCTTTTTTGGAGGAATTAATGGCTAAGAAAACAATTAAGGATATTGATTTAAACGGTAAAAGAGTTTTTGTCAGAGTCGATTTTAATGTGCCTCTAGATGATAAGGGTAAAGTTTCAGATAATACTAGAATAGTAAGAGCTTTACCAACAATAAAATATTTGATTGATCATAATGCCAAAGTGATTCTTGCATCACATCTTGGTAATCCAAAAACTGATGAAGATAAGAAAAGACTTACAATGGATAGTGTAAAAGTTGAACTTCAAAAAGTGCTTGGAAAAGAAGTCAAAAAACTGGATGACTCTGTTGGAGAAGTGGTAAGATCAGAAGTTTCTAAGATGAAGGAAGGAGACGTCATCCTTCTTGAAAATACCAGATTTCATAAAGGTGAAAAAAAGAAGGATCCTGATTATTCTAAAGAGCTTGCCGAACTTGCTGATATAGCTGTAAACGATGCCTTTGGAACAGCTCATAGAGCTCATGCTTCAAACTGTGGAGTAGGAGAATATATTCCAGTATATGCAGGCTTTCTTATGGAAAAAGAGATAGATATGATTGGAAAGACTTTGGAAAATCCTGAAAGACCTTTTGTTGCTATTTTAGGCGGAGCAAAGGTATCTTCAAAAATAGGAGTCATTGAAAATCTTTTACCAAAAGTAGATAAATTACTTGTCGGCGGAGCAATGATATTTACATTTTTTAAAGCAATGGGATATAAGACAGGAGATTCACTTGTTGAAGAAGATAAGATAGAAGTTGCAAAGAATATATTGGATAAAGCAAAAAGTATAAACAAAGATATAGTATTTCCAATAGATGTTGTTATAGCAGATGATATTAATGAAAACGTAAACACAAAGATTTGTAGTATTGAAAATATTCCTAATGGTATGAAAGGTCTTGATATCGGACCTGATAGTATAAAAAAATTCAAAGAGCAGTTAAAAGATGCAAAGACCGTTATCTGGAACGGACCAATGGGAGTTTTTGAAATAGATAAGTTTGCTAAGGGAACTATTGAAGTAGCAAAGAGCTTAGCTGAACTTGATAATGCCAAAACAATAATCGGGGGTGGAGATTCAGCAGCAGCAGTGAATAAATTCCACCTTGATGATAAGATGACCCATATATCAACGGGTGGAGGAGCTTCACTTGAGTATATGGAAGGAAAAGAATTACCTGGTATAGCAATAATTGAAGAGAAGTGAACCTTTTTCGTAAAGCGTAAAGCGTGAAGCGAAACGGGTAAAAGCAGGAAACAGTGAACAGTAAAACATTGGCTAAAGCTACATTAAAGGTAGCAGAGCTACCAAGTCAAGTTGCTATTAGCAACTTTTTAAAAATGTCTTCAAAGAAGACATTTGCCAGCAGCAAAGCTGCTTTTAGTATTATCAAAGATAATTTTGTGCTGCTGCGAAGCAGCTTAAACTACGAATGAAGTGAGGTAAAAAGATGAGAAAGATGTTTATAGCTGGAAATTGGAAAATGAATAACACTCTTACCGAAACAGTAGAATTCTTAAATGAATTTAAAGAGCTCGTAAAAGGGATTGACAATGTTGAGTATGGTATCGCACCTTCTTTTGTATGTCTTCCAGTTGCAAAAGAGATGGTAAAAGGAACAAATATTAAGATATTATCTCAGAATATGTTTTATGAGGATAAAGGAGCGTATACCGCTGAGATTAGTCCTTTAATGCTAAAAGATCTAAATATTGACTATGTGATAATCGGACACTCTGAAAGAAGACAGTATTTTGGCGAAACAGATGAGACCGTTAACAAAAGAATAAAGAAAGCTCTAGAGCATGGCCTTAAAGTCGTTATGTGTATCGGAGAAAGCCTTAAAGAAAGAGAACAGGGAATTACTAATATAGTCCTTGAAAAACAGCTTAAAGGCGGTCTTGCAGATATAACAGCCGAGCAGATGAAAAACATTGTAATAGCATATGAACCTGTTTGGGCTATTGGAACAGGAAAGACAGCAACCTCAGAAGAAGCACAGACTTCATGTCTTTTCATAAGAAATACAGTATCTCAGATGATTGGAAAGGAAACAGCTGAGAATGTTAGAATTCAGTATGGTGGAAGTGTAAAACCTGCTAATACTGAAGAGCTTATGGGTCAAAATGATATAGATGGAGCACTTGTTGGTGGTGCATCTCTTAAAGCAGATACTTTTATTCAGATTATTAATAAGGCATAAAAAAAGTTCACAAAGTGAACATAAAAGGTAGCAAAGCTACCGGTTAAAATTTAAGGTCGGACTTACCGGCCTTTTTTATTTACCTGAAAAGAGCTTAAATCCTGTTGTGAGGTCGATAAATATAGCACCTTTTGTTCTTTTAGAAAAAAATTTCTTATTTTTAAGTAACCTTAATATTGCAGGATTTGGGTTATTAAATTTTCTATTACATGATATGAAAAAGGTCTGATCATCCCAAAGAGAAAGTGTTTTTTCAGAAAGAGAACTCTTTGAACCATGATGACCTACAACTACTATAGATACACTTGGATCATTTGATAATCTTAAATCAAGTAATTCTGATTCAAGATCAGAAAGAATTAATATTTTTCTTTTTAAAAATTTAATTGAAAAAAAAAGCGATCGTTCATTATCGCTTCCAATCTCTTTTAGCCGTTTTCCGTAAATATTAAAATTAGGAAAACATCTATAATTAAAACTTCTTATTTTTTTTACAGGAATATTTTTTTTTGAAGAGAAGAGTTGTTTCCTGCATATATATTTTTTAGATAGCCTTTTTGGTAAAGAGAAATAGAACCGCTGTAGTGATCCCAATCATCATGAGATATTATAGTGTAATCTATATTTTTAGAAAAATACTCCAGAAAAGATGAAACAGTCTTATCAATATTATAATCGGTATTGCCAGCATCAATAAGAAAAGAACTTCCTGGAGAATTTACAAAGATTGACTGTCCATGCCCGGTATCAAAAATTAGCATATATGGAAAGAAATTAAAATATAGAAAAACAATAATATATATGGAAAAAAAATAATAAAATATCTTTTTTCTAAAGATCAAAGTAAATATAAATAGAATGATAAAGGAAAAAAAAGAAAAAGGGGAAACAAAGTAGATCTTTTGGAGTTGATCGCATTTAAGAGTTTTATACAATAAATCGTAAAAAAAAAGTAAAAAGTCGTATTTAAAAAATGTAAAAGTCCATAAGAGTCCACTTGAAATCAGAATTGGCATAAGAAAAATAATTGTCGATGAAATAAAAGGAAATAATAAAAATAAATGACCGTTTAAAAAGAGATTTTCAATTGATAATAGAAAAACAAGACAGGTCTTACTTTTATTAAAGAGTATTATTTGAGAAAAGAAAAAATAAGATAATATAAAAGAAGGGTCCCATATAATATTTGGGTTTATAAGAATATAAAAAATAGAAAAAAGACCAAGCCATTCTAGTACATATGGTTTTCTGTCATATCTTAAGGAAAAATA
Organism: Candidatus Muiribacterium halophilum; assembly: GCA_002869225.1. Classification (GTDB taxonomy): domain Bacteria; phylum Muiribacteriota; class Muiribacteriia; order Muiribacteriales; family Muiribacteriaceae; genus Muiribacterium; species Muiribacterium halophilum. The sequence continues at coordinate 30,244 of PKTG01000102.1, forward strand.
ATTCATATAAAATATAAAAGCGGCTCTTAAAAGTGAAGGGGAAAAGCAAAAAAACAGGAAAAAAAGAGGCAAAGATAAAGTTATAATATTTTGTCTTTTATAGTAAGAGAATAACATTAGAAAAATAGATAGATGTGTACCTGAAAAAGCTATAAGATGGTTAAGACCATATTCAGAAAAGATATTGTATATTTTCTTTTTAGCGGATTTAACTCCAAAAGTCATACTAAGAGCGAATAGCTTAACCTCTGAAACTTTATCAATATCAATAAACTCAGACAAATAATCAAATATGATCTTTTTTAATGAGAAAGATGTAGATATATTTTTAGGTTTTGATATATAGGTTGTATAAAATACTTTCTTAGACTTTAAGTATTTTGAATAATCAAAGGAGAAAAAATTTGAAGTATCTTCCTCTCTATATATAGTGCATGGAACGTGTTTGTAAATCTTTCCAAACGAAGGCGAAAAGTCTTTGTTGGTCTTAACTAAGAGCTTTCCAAGCTCGCTTTTCATGATATAATTATTACCCTGTTTTTCACATAAAACAAGTCTTTTTAAGATCACTTTTTTATTGTCTAATGTTTCAGTTGATTTATTTTGAATATAATTGTAAGCAAAAAAGTAAGATGATAAAAGTATGAGTATGATCAAAAATCTTTTGTCTTTAATTAAATAGAGCATAAAAAAAAATAGTGGAAATAAGATCATAAGATTTGAAAGACCAACAAATATTACTAATAATAAAAGAAAGGAAAGAGTAAAGATAGTCATATCTTTGTTTAACATAAAACCTCTTAAGGATAAGATCGATTCTTTTTTCTCCTATTCCATTTATCTTTTTAAGATCTTTCAAATATATTGTATTTTTGTCTGATAGATTATTTTTAATAAGTTCAGCTGTCTTATTTCCAATCCCTTTAATTTGAATAAGCTTTTTATGATCAATCTTTAATAAAATCTTTTTTGATGAATCGGGAGTACTTGAAAAAGAGCAGTATTTATTTGGATGTAAATTAATAATTGAAGAGATAAAAAAGATTGATATTAATATGAAAAAAAATATAAATTCGCTTTTTTTCAGCATATTAAAGTTTTGCATAAACTATGCCAAACAGACTTTAATACGTTGAATTGTTTTCAGGTTAGGAAGTATAGAAAATATTGTGTTTAAGTTTGATTATTAATTCTCAAAATTTAACAAACAAAGACCCCAACGTCCAAACGAATCTATTCTTCAACAACGGAAAACTCTTCAGTTAGAATAGGATTTTGGCCGTGAAGTTTGCAATTTATAGTGTTTCCTTTAAGTTCATAAAAATCATCATGGTGAATATGAGAAAACTTCCATTTAAATTTTTCACCCATGAAATCCAGTATAACAGTCTTGTGTTCGGGTAGAGCAAGGTAACCTTCGTGTTTTAAAGATGAAAACTTAAACTCTCCATCTTTATTTCTTAATTTATAAGCAGTGTAAGCTGACTGAATGATTAGCTGATAAAATAGACAATCGGCTAATTCTTTGCATTTATTATACCATTTACCGTTATGATAATAGGTTTTAGTCAATGCTTTAGTCATCTTGAAAAGATATTTTTTCATTTTTTCAAGATCTCTCTTTTTATCATTTATAAGATAAAGATAGTATAGAGATCTATAATCATCTGGATTTACATCGTTTACTTTTTGATAGGCAGATTCGAGTTTTTCTGTCATAAGGGCATATTTTTTTTCAGTAAAGAGATTTTTTGCTTCATTAAAAAGCTTTTCGACTTCAGACGACAATCTTTTTTCTTCATCTGTTAGCTCAAACATTCCAGCAAGTATGTGATTATCCAGTGTAATATTTTCGTTTAAGGTTACTCTGTCATAGGTATTTATATATTTAAGATCTCGTTTTACAGGAAAAATATCAGTTTCCTTTTCTCTATTTTCTGCTTTCTGTTTTTCTGTTTTCTTTTCAGCACTTCGGCTTTCATTGATAATTGCTTTTTCAGTCTCAACAACGACTTCTGGAGTTTCATCTACAGTTTTGATAGGTTCAGGTGTAGTTTCTTTTAAGTTCTTTTCAAGTTTTTGGTTTACAGATATTTCTATATTGTCTTGAAGTGAAATTGCCTCAGGATTTTTTGGATTATATAATAATGATATCTTAAGCTCGTCAATCGCTTTTTCTATCTGATCGTGATTGAAAGAAAAGCTTGCACGTAAATACCATTGCCTTGAAGTCTCTTCGTTTAAAACGATTTCTTTTGAACTTAGTTCATCATATATTTTTTTTAAATCTATATTTTCTTCACTCTGTTTTTGTTTCTTTTTATATTCATCAAATTCAAATTTCCTCTTTGATTTGTAAGCCCATATCCTATAAGCTTCTTCTTCTGGAGCTTTAGCATAGGCGTTGATGAATGCTTCAGCTGCTTTATCAAATTCTCCTTTTTTAAACTGTATCATTCCATTTAAATACCATTGATAAGCCTCGCCGATCTTAGTTTTTATTGGTGGAGGAGTCTCATCCATCTCTTCTGGGACGTAACCTGTCTTTTCTGATATTATTGCAAGATTATCCAAAGCTATCTGATTGTAAGGATCCATTTTTATCACTTTTTCATAGTATGTCGTAGCTTTTTCATATTTTTTAAGATTTATATAGAACTTTCCCCAATTAAGGTATTGATTGAGAGCTTGTTCATCAATCGCAAAAGAAAATATTGAAAAAAAGATCAATATTATAATAAAATGATTATACTTTGTTATATATATGTTCATATAAAGATTATCGGAGGAATTTCGAAATGAATAAAACAATTATCAAAAGTAATAGAGTTCCAGCAGCTATAGGTCCTTATTCCGCAGCGGTAAAGACAGGAAATCTTATTTTTTTATCAGGACAATTACCTGTTGATATGTCTACCGGAAATCTTGAACTATCGGATATCAGAAGGTCAACAGTGATCATTATGGAAAATATATCAAAATTTTTAGAAGAAAACGGACTGACTACGGCTAATATAGTAAAAACATCTGTATTTTTGAATAATATGGAAGAATTTTCAGCATTTAATGAAGAGTATGCAAAATTTTTTGAAAAAGACTATCCTGCAAGAGAATGTGTACAGGTTGCCAGACTACCGAAAGATGTAAAAATAGAGATATCAGCGATAATAACAGAATAGACAGCGAAATAGTTGTGAATGGTGAGTGGTGAGTTGGGAGTGTTGGATTTATTTTAATAAGTCCGCACCTAACAACTGACTCCTAACTCCTGATTTTTTTTCAGTTTTTTTCTGAAAATGTCGATGTACCTATTATGAGTACAGTTGATACGATTAGTTTTTCACCTATCAGAAGAAAAAGATATCGAATAAATCCTGCGAGGATAATGCTTTTTATTTCTTTTTTTGCAGTAAGTGTTTATTTATTTATATCTATAGTGAATCTCATGTCTGGCGTGAATTCTGATAAGATCCTTGTTGATAAAGTCAATTTAGAAGAAATCAAGATAAGTTCTGACATCCTTGATACTGATTTCGAAGAGATATCTCCACAGGCTGTAACTTTGCATATAAAAGACGATGATCTTAAAAAGGTCGAGGTTCAGGAAGAACATGCAAGTAGGAATTCAGGATATATAGTGAAAAAAGGTGACAGTCTCTGGTCTATTGCAAAGGAAAACAATATGTCGGTTAACGAACTGGCAAAAATAAACGGAATATCCCCATCGAGAATCTTAAAAATAGGACAACCTATAAATCTTGATCCTCAAAAAGCAGAGCAATTTTCAGATGACGAGGTCAGTGCACAGAGTAGTGATGGAAAGTATATAGTCAAAAAAGGTGACAGTCTATGGAATATTGCATGCAAATATGGAATATACGTCTCCACGCTTCAATATCTTAATGATCTTAAAAAAACCACTTTAAGTGTTGGTCAAAAACTCGAAGTTTCTGATAAGAATATACGACCTTTCAAGGTGCCTTTTAATACTACAATAGAAAATCTTTCCGGATATTTTAATTTAACAGCAAAAAAAATAGCAGATTCTAACAATATGAAAGTTAATACAAAACTAAAAAAAGGTGAGAATGTTGTTATCCCTAATAACAATCCATATATTGTACATGAAACAGGAATAAAGAGAATCGGGTCAGATATTCCTCTTTGGCCAACAAACGGAAAGATAGCATCTCCTTTTGGATGGAGGACTCATCCTGTATATAAGACAAAATTATTTCATAATGGTGTTGACATAGAAAACAAAAAAGGAACAGAGATACATTCTGTCCTTGCAGGAAAAGTGATCTTTTCTGCATATAAAGGAAATTCCGGAAAATTAGTAATTGTTGAACACAGAAACGGATATCAATCAATTTATGCTCATATGGATAAAATAAAAGTGAAGAAGAATCAGTGGTTAAAAAAAGGTGAGCTTATCGGTTTGATGGGAAGGACTGGGGTTTCAACCGGGACTCATCTTCACTTTGGTATTCGTAAAAACGGAAAGTTCCTAAATCCTTTAAACTATCTAAACTAAATTCAAAAAACTATCAACCACGGATTACACGGATATACACGGATAAAACAATTTAAATTATTAAAAGTTTTAATTCTAAAAACTTTTCTAATCTATAAAATGATAAAGATATAATTTTACAATTATCTTTACATTTTTATAGATTGCTTTGCTTTGCAATCAATAATTTAATTAAAATCTAAATACGAATTACGCAGACCTGACCCAGCTTTATCCGCTTTATTATTTATTATATCCGTCATCCCGGTATGAATTTGAGCAGGGATCAAGTTTTTCCTGTTCCACCGTTCACAGTTCAACTGTTCCCTGCTCCTAAGTAAATTGTTAAAACTGTAAAGTTAGTCTGTTTAAAATGAAGATGAAATATCTATATTTTTTAATCTTCATTTTTTAAAGACTTATGATTTTTTTAAAATCATTAACAATTTATTCTTTTATGGTTTATCCGTGAAAATCCGTGTTATCCGTGGTAAGTGATTTTTAATAGTTTAGAATAATTCCAACCCTAATTCCTAACCCCTAAATCCTAATCCCTGTTTTTTTATTAAATCAATTTCTAAACTATTCCGATAAATGTTACAAAGGAACTTTAAGTGGAGGTTTGTTATGGCAAATTATGATGTTAAGAAAGTGTCTAGAATGACTGATA
>PKTG01000007.1 GCA_002869225.1 Candidatus Muiribacterium halophilum
CCTTATATGGACTTATTCAAAAGACACCTGGAAAGAAAATACATTATTGAACAAAAATCTTTTTTATCTATGTGAAAAATTACCTATCAGTACAAGACTCATCTTTCTTTCTTCAGCTGAGGGATTTAATGGTGAAAAAGGAAGCTACACAACAGAAGATGAGTTTGACAAACCGTGGATGAAAAAAGTTGAGGATATGGTCAAAAGCTTTCCAAATTCTCTTTTAATAAGAACTGGTGAACAATTTGGAGTAAACGCTTTTACAGAAAATTTTGATTTTAACACTTCTTATTTGCTTTCAGATCTTAATATCTCGAGAGAAAGAGGATTTCCGACTAATACAATAAGAAGTTATGTAAACGTTGAATATCTGGCAAAAAAAATAATCAGACATATTTACGACAATACCAGCGGTGTTATTCACATACCAGGTAAAACAATGACTTCTTATGATTTTAACAGACAGCTCGCCTTCTTTCTTGGAAAAGACCCCGAGCTTATTAAGAAAAAAGACGTTGCTGGTGGGTTTAAAGACTATTCATTATCAACTGATTAATACTTTGGAGGGAATTTATGAAAAACAAAAAATTACCGCCTTTTTATTTTTTTATTTTTATTTTAATTACAGGAATATCAAGTTTTTTTTTAAGACAACAAACAATTATTGTTTATCCCTATAATCTTTCAGGACTTCTTCCTTTAATTGCCGGCATAATATTAAATCTTGTTGCAGATAAACAGTTCAAAGAATTTTCAACAACAGTAAAACCGTTTGAAAAACCATCGGCTTTAATTGATAAAGGTATATATTCAATCTCAAGAAACCCTATGTATGTTGGAATGTTTCTTATTATATCAGGAATAGCTTTGACACTTAGTTCGTTGATCTCACTCGTTCTTCCAGTTATTTTCATCTTTTTAATGAAGAAGATATTTATAGATGCTGAAGAAAAATCCCTTATAGAGACTTTTGGAGAAAAATATAAAGACTATTGTTCAAAGACAAGACGTTTTATATAAGATGTATTTAGTTTTTTTATATTTTTTCTACTAACTCTTTTTTCAACCTGGTCTAAAAAACCATTTAACCAGTTCATTTCTTCAGGTTTTATTGTTGCTTTGAAAACAATATATAAAAACACATCTCTTAGCTCCAAAAAGAGATTAATATTATCAAACTCTTCTTTAGAAATCTGATTTTCACTTAAATAACCTTTCATAAACTCTTTTATGAAAGAATAGCATTTATCAACATCCACAAGACCATTTTCATTCTTTTTAAAAGCATAATAAAAAACTATTGCTATATCGTTAATAAAATGAGAATAAACACAGTCATCAAAATCAAAAAGTGTTATTTTTCCATTATTTACGAAAAAATTCCCGTGATGTGCATCTGCATGAACAAGACCATAATGATCAGTTTTTATATTTTTCACTTTTTCAATACATTCAAAATATTTCTCAGATATTATTTTCGGAACTTTTTCAACATACTTTTCCCAATAGCCATATTCTTCATACCAATGATATCTTTCAATATTTTTTATCTTTCTGGAAGAACTGTGACTTCTGCCGATTGTCTTTCCCCATTGCCTGACTATGTTAAAAGGAATTTTCTTACCTCGTTCAAGATGGCTTCCCAGTGCTTTATTAAATACCGAACCTATAAAATATCCATTTGTTGCTTCACAGGTCTCAACAAGATTGTTGTTTTTTGAAAATATAGGGTTCGCAACTGATACTTTGTTTTTATGTAGATGATCAATAAAAAGCAGTTCTCCATTAACCTGTTTTTTATCTCTATGAGATGAATGGCCTACTCTTAAAATATGTTCTTTTCCGTTGATTTTCACTTCGTATACAAAATTTTCATATCCATCAAGCTCTTTGACACTTTCTTTTTCAATGTTAAAAGCATGAATGAAATGATCTAATATATCGTCGTTAAAAATATCATAAATAAAACGCTCCATATTATTCTCCCGTTTATATTTTCATTATTATAACGCATGAAATTAATGAAACGTTTACGGACTTATCCGACTATAAGACTTCCTATCTGAAAAATAAGAACTGAAGATAGCCATGCTATCGCAAAAGTATAGGCTACAGTAAAGAAAGCCCACCCTTTCCCAATCTCTTTTTTTATCGCACCAACAGCAGCAAAACAAGGAACATACAAAAGAGAAAACACCATAAAACCAAAAGCTGATACACTGTTAAATATATCATCTTCTCTCAGTTTACTTGCAACAGATGATGAATCCGCTTCATCATCCTCAAGTCCATATATTGTTCCAAAAGTCCCAACTACAATCTCTTTTGCTACTATGCCTGTTGTCAGAGCCACCGATGCCTGCCAACTTCCAAATCCTGCAGGTTTGAATATTGGCGCTACCACTTTGCCAAGTCTTGCAAGATATGTATCTTCTACTCCGGCATTTTGAGGAAAAGTCCCTAAAAACCATATTATAAGAACACCGACAAGTATTAAAGTACCTGCTTTTTTTACAAACATAGAACATCTGTAATAGACCTTCCATGCAAGATTCTTAAGTAGCGGAATCCTATATGGAGGAAGCTCCATTATAAGTGGCGAGACTTCACTTTTAAATAAAAATGACTTTAATATTCTTGCCATTACAACCGCAACGAATATACCAATAAGATACATTCCAAAAACGATATTCCCTCCATTTTCTCTAAAAAATGCAGCTGTAAACAAAGCGTATATAGGAAGCCTTGCTCCACATGACATAAAAGGTAGTATAAGTATTGTAAGTATACGGTCTTTTTTAGATTCAAGAGTCCTTGTAGCCATCACCGCAGGTACAGTACACCCAAATCCTACAACCATAGGAATAAAGGATTTTCCGTGAAGTCCAAGTGTATGCATGATCTTATCCATCACAAAAGCAGCTCTTGCCATATAACCGCTATCCTCAAGGATCCCTATCGCAATATAAAGAAGTGCGATAATAGGAAGAAATACCAGCACTCCTCCTACTCCTTCAACAACTCCATCGGATACTGCTGATACAACAAGATGAGGCGCACCAAGTTTAACAAGGATTATTCTCGATATATCTGATACAAAAGACACAAAACTTTCAACATAACCCACAAGCGGATCACCTAATTTAAATACAAATTGAAAAGTAAAGTACATGAGAAGAACAAAAAGAGGAATTCCTAAAACTCTGTTAGTAAGGACTTTATCGATTTTTTCAGTTATATCCATCCTGATTTTAAGATCGACCTTCTTTGATACCACCTCTTTTACAAGCCCAGAAACATAACCATATTTTTTCTCTATAAAAAAAGTATCTATATCATCCGCTGCATATCTTTCTATAATCTTTCTTTTTTCATCTACTATTTCTGATATCTCTTTTGAAGACCCATTCTTCTCGAACTCACGAAATATCTCAATATCATCCTCAAGTAATTTTATAGAAAGCCATCTTGGATCATAGTTTGACATCACCTTATTTTCATTTAAATACAAAGCAAGTTCATCAATAGCACAATCTATTCTTTCACCGTAATTTATTTTAAAATCCGGTTTATCATATTCAGAAAACTGAATTATTGCATCTCTTAGATGATTTATCCCTTCGCCGTTAGAAGCTACCGCTTCTATTACCGGCACTCCCAGAATATCAGATAACTCTTTTATGTTTATTTTCATATTCTCTTTTCTTACGACATCCATCATATTAAGGACAAGAATAGTCTTCTTTCTTAGCTCAAGAGCCTGGGTCAAAAGATAAAGGTTTCTTTCAAGGTTGGAAGCATCGACTACAAGAACCACTCCTTCAACATCGTCCTGTAAAAGAAAATCCCTTGATATCTTTTCATCAAGAGAATTTGGACTAAAACTATATATTCCCGGAAGATCTACAAGCTCTACCTCTGTTCTTCCATCGTTAAAAAAACCTTCTTTTTTTTCAACAGTAACACCAGGCCAGTTACCTACATGCTGATTTGAACCTGTAAGTGCATTAAAAACACAGGTCTTTCCAACGTTGGGATTCCCAGCTAAAGCCACCTTGATTTTCTTGATATTGTCTTTCATATTAAACTCCTGAAACTGCCGACATTTCGACATTCCGATTCTTCGACTTAATAATTGGGACTTGGGATAAAGCTGGATTTTGGATTTTGGGAAGACCAAAACCAACCCAAACCCCAAACACCAAATTCCAAACCCCGCGATTTACAGATTTTCTGCTTTTATCCTTACCATTCTACCATATTACCTTTGACAGACACATAGGTCTGTCCCTACTGTAATCTGTTTACTGTTTACCGTTTACTTTTCCTTTTTCCTACCCAATTCGCTTAACGCTTTACGCATTACGCTTTACGATAAAGTATCTTCTATTCACTTCTCACTATTCACCGCTTCTATTTCAATACACATCGCTTCAGTCTTTCTTAAAGATATATGATAATCTTTGACAACAAAATCTATAGGATCACCAAGAGGAGCTTTTTTATCAAGCTTCACTTTAGCACCTTGAGTAAATCCCATAGTTATAAGTCTCTGTTTAAGTTTTTTTTCACATACCACTTTTTTTATTATCCCAGATTCTCCTTTTTTCAGTTGCAGAAGATTCATATTTTCCCCTTTTTAGTCTTGCCTAACTTTATATTTTCATCTTATATTATCCGTTTTCTTTTGTCAATACAAGCAATCGTTTTTTATTCACAGATTATAAACTTGACTTTTTTAGTCTAACTTAATAAAATTACACTAACCTAAAGGAGTTTTTTATGAATCTATCCAAAAGTCTTGAAGATTATCTTGAATGTATATACCTTATAATGCTTGAGCACGATGTAGTAAGATTAAAGACTGTAGCAAAGGAAATGAAAGTATCAGCACCATCGGCCCTTGGCGCTGTAAATAATCTAAAAAAAGAAGGGTTAGTAAGGCATAAAAAGTATTACAATATAGAGCTTACCGAAAAAGGTGAGGAGTTTGCCAAAGAAATATTTTTAAAACATGCTGTAATATACAGATTTTTAAACGAAATACTTGGACTTGATTCAGAAAAAGCAGATAAAGAGGCTTGCCAACTTGAACATCATCTCTCAGATGAGACTACAGATAGATTTGTTAAATTTGTAAGATATCTAAAATCCTGTCCTCAGTGTCAAAGCCGGGGCTTTAAAAGTTTTCACAAATATTATAACGATACCTTAGCAGACCAAAATAAAACAAAACAATCAACAAAGACAGATTCTTTATCAAATTTTGATATAGGGAGCTTTGGTGTTATTAAAAAGATAACAGGCGCACCTGAAATAAGAAAACAAATAATCGCAAAAGGGATCTTACCTAAAACAGAGGTTCAACTTATCGATATATCCAAAGACGAAGCTACTTTAAAATTTCAGGAATTTAATATAAATTTATCCGCTTTTCTATGTGAGTATATAATCGTGGAGAAGATAATATGAGCCTTATACCTTTAAGTGTTATACCACCAGGTCAGAAAGTCGAGATAGTCGAACTTCACGGAGGATATAAATTCAAAAAAAAACTAGCAGATCAAGGTATATTTGTAGGAACTACTCTAAAAGTGTCTATTGGTGGTGAAAACGGGTTTGTAAAGATAAAAATGGATAATACGAGTTTTGGGATAGGAATAGGGATGGCTCATAAGATCTTTGTCTCACTACTAGAAAAACAGAATTAATCTATCGTACACTTTATGCGAAAGTCAGAACATCATCTAATCAAGTTTAATCACTTATCACAACTCACCATTCACCGGTTTCCCAGTCATGATTTACTTTTTTTATATTAATCAGTCCGACCCTAAATCCTAATTCCTAATTCCTAACCCCAGCTTTTTTAATTTAATTTCAGTATTTAAAGGTCATCGGTTAAATACACTATTTTGCATTACACAATAGTTTGTGATATTGTTTTCATATAGTGATTTAAATCAAATCAGGAGGAAATATGAATAAACAGGAATACATCGAAAGATTATCAGACGCCTTAGGTGGCGTTTCTGATGTAGAGAAAGAAGAGATAATCTATGATTTTTCAGAATATTTCGAAAATGCAAAACTCGAAGGATTATCCGAACAGCAGGTAATAGAAGAGCTAGGCGATCCTAAGCAGCTAGCCGAAGAATTTAATCAGAATAATCCAAAAGAAATAAAAAAAGATATTGAAATAGAAAGTATTCAAAAAGAAAATAAAGAAAAGTTCCGAAAAGATTTTGCCTTTGAATTGAAAGATATAAAAGAATTTAATCTTATTAGCGGAAGCGAAGATATTTTTATAATTCCTTCGGATGATGAAATAAAAATAGACTATTTGATGAAAAAGAATAGAACAAGATTAAAACCTGAATTTATAGTAAAGGAAGAAAACGGTATTATTGACTTCGAAATAAAATATCCTAGAATATCAAGATTTTTATTAGGCGGAGTTAGATTTAAGGCTAAAATAAGAATACATGTTCCAGAATATTGGGCAGGTAAACTCAATATCAAAAACATAGCAGGTGATATTAAATCTTTTGAAGTTTCCTTACCATTTTTTAAATTTAATACTATAAGTGGCGATATTAAGACCAATCTTATGAAGATTGATGAATTGTTTATAAGGACTGTTTCCGGAGATATAAAAACAGAGAGATTAGAATGTAAAAGGCTGGAGATGAAAACCACTTCAGGAGATATAAAATGCGAACAAATAGATGTTGAGGATCTTACTTTTAGAACTGTAAGCGGAGATATCAAAACAAATGCGAATATCAATCATCTTTATTTTAAATCTGTGTCAGGCGATATGAAGACAAATTTCTTGAAGACTCCCAATGATATGCGTTTCAAAACAGTTTCGGGGGATATCTCTATAAGAATACCTTCCAATTCAGGAATCGAACTTGAATCAAAGACAGTAAGTGGAAAATTAAAGACCGATTTCCCGTTCACTGAAAAAGAAAAAAATTCAAAAAAACATTTTATCGGTTCTATAGAAGGTAAAAACATCGTAAAAATTGATTGTAAATCTGTATCAGGTGATATTAGACTCAAAGCCCTGAAAGAGGAGGACTGATATGGCAAACAGTCAACTTAGAAAAGGTGTACTTGAACTATGTGTACTTGCAGTCATTAATAAAAAAGACAGATACGGTTATGAGATAGTAAATAATATATCAAAACATATCTCCGTATCAAAAGGTACTATCTATCCTATTCTTTCAAGATTGAAAAAACAGGGATACTTTGAAAACTATCTTGAAGAATCAGCTGAAGGTCCTGTAAGAAAATATTATAAAATAACAGAAAAAGGAAAAGATTTTCTTAAACAAGCTATTGAAGAATACAAAGAGATAACTTCCGGAGTTATAAAAATAATAGAATAAAAGATAAAAAAAA
>PKTG01000138.1 GCA_002869225.1 Candidatus Muiribacterium halophilum
AAATCTTTCTTTTGGAAGAGATTTATCACCGTTAGCATTATAGACAATAGTTCCAATAGAACCATCCTTGAATTTAATAGTGATTATTATGTTGTCTTCTGTATTTATTTTAGAATTATCAGAAACTATACTTTCAGCATAGACTTTAACTGCTTTTGAAGCAGTAAAATAATGCATAAGATCAACAAAGTGACAAACCTCTCCAAGTATTCTTCCACCACCTTTTTCGCTATCCTGAGTCCAGTGATCTTTAGGAATATGTCCAGCATTTACTCTGAAGTTCATAACAAGTGGTTCACCAGTATATTTCATGACCTTCTTACATTCTTTTGCTACCGTTGAAAATCTTCTGTTAAAACCAACAAGTATTCTTGATTGTTTATTATCTTTCAAATACTCATTTAGCTCTTCGAGTTCTTCTTTATCTATCGTGACAGGCTTCTCCACAAATACGTTTTTTCCATTTTTAAGAGCGTTTAGCGAATAAGAACCATGAGTATCATGCTGAGTTGCTATATAGACAGTGTTTATATCATCATTTTTGAAAATATTCTCAACATCGGTAGAAGATTTTGAAAACCCGAATTTTTTTGCTACATTCTTACTGTTAATACCGGTTCTTGTCACTACCGTATCCAGATTGATATCTTTTCCTTTTATATGAGGCAACAAATAACTTTGAGCAAATGAACCAGCCCCTATAAATCCAACATTGATTTCATTTAACGAAGTTGATGAAAGTTCAATTTCATCACTTATCATAGCTTTTTCTTCATGAGGATATTTTATAAGAATACCAATGTAATCCTCTTGTATTTTTCCAGTTATCATATCATAAGCTTTTGGAGCTTCATCTATATCAAATATATGTGTGATTAAAGGTTTGAGATCGATCTTTCCCTGTGAAATAAGCTCTAAGAACGACTGCATGTTCCTTCCTTCTGTCCATCTTACATAGCCAAAAGGATAATCGTTTCCTTTTTCTTCATATTCTCTGTCATATCTTCCAGGACCATATGAGCAAGACATCCTAAGATCAAGTTCTTTTCTGTAAAAATGTGGATTTCTTGGAATATTCATTCCAACTGCTCCTACAATTATAACCTTTCCTTTTTTTCTTAGTATATCACTAGCAAATTCAACATGATCGTTTGAAGTTGTTCCTGCAGTTATAATAACTGAATCAAATCCATAACCATGGGTGAAATTCTCAAGAACACTATTTATAGATTCATCCTGTCTATTTATTGTATTTTCACAGCTTGTCTTTTTAGCAACTTCAACCATTTTCTGATCAACATCAACTCCAAACACTCTACAACCGTTTGCCTTTAAAAGCTGACAGGTTATCTGACCCAATAGTCCTAGACCAATAACACATACATTGTGTCCTAGCTGCGGCTCAGCCTGTCTTACCCCCTGCATCGCAATCGCACCAAGTGTTGTAAAAGCCGCTTCCTCAAAAGATACGTTGTCTGGAATTCTTGCAACAAGATTTGTTTGAACAGAGACAACAGAAGCATGCGAAGCATAATCCTGACCTGCACAGGCTACCCTATCCCCTTCTTTAAACTTACCCTTCCCATCCATTGAAGCAAGTACCGTTCCTGCAGTGCTATACCCTAATGCTTTTAAAGAATCGAGTTTTGTCATTACTTTTTTATAAGTCGATAGAAGACCTTCTTTTCTAACATTATTCATAACCTGTTTAACAAGATCTGGTCTTTTTTTAGCTTTTCCCAGCATTGATGCTTTTCCTACATCAACTGTACTTTTTTCAGTTCCAGCACTTATTAGAGAAAAAGCGTTCTCAACAAGAACCATATTCTCTGTCAAAGTTGGTGCTGGTACATCATCTACATATAATTCACCGTTTTTAAAATTCTGTATTAACTGTTTCATCTATACTCCTAATTATTTTTTTAAAAATACCCAAAGATGCCATCCAAATCTCTTTCCTAAAAAATCAATTAATTTTTCAGGCAGTACTTTATCAAACCCAAGTAAATGTCTTTTATTAAAAAAATGGATTTTAAAATTAATTGTTTTAAATGCGTAAAAAAGTTTTTTACAACTATTTTTATTCCATACTGAAGAATATATATTATCAGGACCATCAGTTGATTTATGAATAAATGATCCCATCTTCAAATACTCAAGCTTATTCTTTTTAAGGTTTTTTAAATGTTTTTCTATTCTTTGAACAGGTTCTCCAGTTAATTTAGATACGATTTTAATCAAAAAAGGAAATGCGTTGATCAGCAAAAGACCTATTCTTCTCAAAAAGAATATTGAGACCCAATAGTTAAAAGAGTTTTTATGATATAGCATAATAACGGCTTTTCCATAAGGTTTTAATACTCTATGGATTTCTTATACGATCTTATCAATTTTTGGAGAATGATGAATAACACCATGGGAATAAACAATATCAAAAAAATTGTCTTCAAATGGGATTTTTTCAGCATTATCCTTAATAATAGAATTATAATTTAAATCAAAAAGCTTAAATCTTTCTTTTAATCGCCTAACTGATTCATCGGTCAAATCAATCCCGTAATAATCCGCACCTCTTAAAGAGATTTGCATGGAATCCGCACCTTGACCAAGTCCAATCTCCAACACTTTTTTATTTTTAAAATCAATTTGATCAAGTTCGTCTAAAATATGACCTTCTGTTCTATATCTAAATTCATCATATTCTTCATAAAAGGCTTTATCCTGTTCATAAGAAATAAAGTTACTTCCACATGGATTTTCATTCCAGAATTCTCTTATTTCTTCTGTTTTATTCCTATTCATAATATTCCTTAAACCAAAGCTCAAGAGTTAATAGCTGGTAAATTTGATATGCATTATCTTTAAAACCTATTTTATCTTCATTAATTAATCTCTTAATAAAAGAATAATTAAAAATGTTCCTTTTTTAAATTCTATCTTTTGAAAGCATATCATTCACCATTTCAGAAAGCTCTCCAGATATCCATGATCTTATTGGTGCACCAAAAGAAGCTTTAGGTCTGTAGATTATCTCATTCGGAAGATAATTCTCTGCAACTTTTTTTAAAAGATATTTTTGAACACCATTTTTAATCTTTAAATCTCCTGGAATATTCATAGCAAAATCAACAACTTCCTTATCAATAAAAGGGACTCTGACTTCAACAGATGCTGCCATTGATGCTCTATCAGTATAAGTAAGATTTAGACCATTCATGAACATACTAATATCTGTATTACACATCTTGTTTATCAGATCACCCTCTCTAATATTAAAGATATATTCATGAGAATCATAAAGCTCTTTAATCTCATTACTTATATTATCAGAAAACATATCATGAAAATCTTCCCTATCATAATACTAATAACTTCTCATATACTGCTCATGACCATCTTTTTTAGCTATATCTAAAAATCTTTTTAACCATCTTACAGGTTTTATACCATGCCCTGCTAGCTTCACAGGAGCATTATCAGAAAATCTTTCAATCAATTGTCTTCTTATAAAACCAGGTATTTTTTTTATATTTTTGAGAGTAAATTGTTGCAAGATGCCTTCTATAACCACCCAATATCTCATCAGCTCCCATACCAGATAAAAGCACTTTGATTCCCATCTCTCTTGCCTGTTTACATATAAGATAAGTATTTATTGCTGCTGGATCACCAATAGGCTCATCAAGAAATGCTACTGCTTTCGGAAGTTCATCTGTTATTTTCGGTGAAATAACTATTTTCTCACTATCAAAACCAAACTTTTTTATAAGTTGGTCTGCATATTTTTCATCATCTGGCATCTTTTCTATCTTTTTGTCTTCTTTTCTAGTGCCTATTGTAAAGGTCTTCATTTTTTCCCCATAATACTTTTGAGCCATTACAGATATCAGACTTGAATCAAGCCCTCCACTTAAAAATGAACACACTTCAACATCAGATACCAAATGCTTTTTTATACTGTTTTCAAATATATGTTTAAACTTTTCTATTATCTCACTCTCATTTAAATCAATTTTTTTCCTTGATACTTGATAATATTTTTTTATTGACATTGGACAAAATTTCTCTTTGGTAAAGAAACAACCTGATGGAAGTTTTTTTATTTCTTTAAACATTGAATAATTTTCAGGGACCCAAAGATAATTTACTGATGAAAGTAGAGCTGCCATATTTAAAGTAAGATCTTTTTTTATCTCTTTTTGTTTAACTATTGTCTTTAATTCGGATGCAAAAGCAAATCTATTATCATTTCCCTGATAATAAAAAAAAGGTTTAATACCAAAATGGTCTCTCGCTCCAAAAAGCCTTCCATTATTTTTATTATAAATTACAAATGAAAACATTCCTCTGAACTTATCAAGACATTTTTCACCGAATAATAAAAAACTCTCTAGTACCACCTCAGTATCAGAGTTTGAAATAAAAGAAACACCTTTGTCTCTAAGCTCTTTTCTAATTTCATGAAAATTGTAAAGTTCGCCATTGTATACAATAATATGTTCTCTTTTTTCAAAAGGTTGATTAGCACTTTCGCTAAGGTCAATAATTGATAGTCTTTGATGAGAAAGTGATATATACTCATCATTCCATAGGCCCTGATAATCTGGACCACGATGAAACTGTATTTTGTTTGCTTTTAAAGCTAACTCTTTATTATTTTCAAATCCAGAAAAACCACTTATTCCACACATAAGATCATCTCAAACCAATTCTTTGAAAATATCATACATTTTATTTTCAAAATGATTTAATGTATATTTTTTCAAAAATTTTTCTCTTGCATTTTTACCAAGTTTAATTCGAAGCTCTTTGTTTTCAATCAAAAGTTCGATTTTTTCGGCTATTTTTTCTATATTTCTTTGTTCAACTAAAATACCGTTAATATCTTGATCTAGGATATCAGGAATAGATGCTTCAAATGTAGTTATAATAGATTTAGCACATTGCATTGCTTCTAAAATTACTCCCGGGAATACTTCGTTTTTATAATAAGTTGGAAAAATAAAAATATCACTATTTAACAAGTACTCAAACTTCTCTTTCCCATACTTAGAACCCAGTACATTTACTTTTTTATCCAAGAGATTTTCTGTTAAGAACTTATTTATATCTTTAAAAGTTACATCATATTCTTTTCCAATAATATCTGCTTGAAAATCTATTTGTTTTTCATTAATCAATTTTATCGCTTCTAGAAAATCGTATATTCCTTTATCAGAAGCAAGATTAGACAAATATAATAATTTTATCTGTTTGTTATATTTTTCAACAATATCATCTTCATCAACTTCTATTTTGATTCCATTATTAACTATAAATGGTTTGTTTTTATAAACAGTTTCAATATCAGCAGTTGGTATTTTAGATAAACAAATAACTTTGGTATTTCTAAAAACATCTTTATACAAAATTCTTTTCATCTTAGAAGAGTTTGCTTCTTTTTTTATTCCTTTTCCTCTTAAATGGTATAAGATTTTTTTTCTAAAAATCTTTAATAAAAAAACAAATAAAATATCTCTATAAAATGCTCCACCTACTGGTGATATGGTAAAATAGACTAAATCTATATTATAAACTAATATACAGTAAAACAATTTAAAAAAATAAAAAATTGACTTTAATATTTTTCTTAAAGAAATAGCTCCTATATCAAGCACATCTTTTGCAAAATTTAACGGAAAAACTATTAAATTGAACTTTTCATTTAATAACTCACTATCAATCAAAGATTGATTTCTTAAAGAAGCTCCATGAATTGGTGGCGGAGTTTGCACCAAAAACAATATATTGGGTTTCATTTTAAATATAATTCCCCTTTAAAGATATTTTCAATTTCAGCAAATTTAAAAAACAGACAATATAATAACATTATTTCAGGATATTCTAAAATATTTTCTCCCAACCCGATAAAAAAGAGAAAGAAGGTAATTATAACTATAAAATCACAGTTTATTAAACTCATTTTATCCTGTTTATTCTGTATTTAAAATGCAATAAACTTTTTAATTCTTTTTATAAAAAAATAAAAAAATAATAAAAAAAACAATAGACCATATTCACTTAACGTCGAAATAAAAGATGAAAAAGGTTGATTTTTAACTCCATCTTTCCCGCGAATGGAAGAAATTTTTTGATTCCACAATGGTAAAATGATTGTTTTCATTTTATATGACATTGATTTGTTTTTTTTAAAAATAAAATTTGTCGAATAATCACCGTTTAATAAAAATGAAGATCTGCTATTAAAAGTTCCAGGTCCATTACCAAAAAGCAAAAAACTGAAATCTGTTTTTGAAATATCAAAATATTCCTTATATAAAAGAAATTTTCTCGGTATTTTTTCAGCTCTGTTATCTATATAATTTATATATATCTTAACAATAGTATTTCGAGCATATTTTACTGGTTTAAAATCACTGCTTCCAATTAATAAAAAAATAATTAAAAGAAATATGAATTTCTTTTTTATCTTTTTTTTGTAAAATAAAAAGAAAAATATTATAGCAAAAATATAAAAAATTATTCCCAAGGAATAAAAAGAAAAAATAAATGATAAAAAGAAAAAAACAAATAGTCTTTTATTTTTCTTTTGATTAGTATGAATAATTGTAGCAAAATAATATAATGAAATAATTGCGTTTAATATTCCATATCCGTGTTGTGCTAATCCACTTCCACCGTATAAACCCAAAAATCCAGTATCATTCCCATCCTTTATAAAAGAAAGAAAAAACTGAAAAAAACCAATTAAATTAAAAAAAACTAATAAAGTAGTAATTTTACTCAAAAGATTTTTATTCAAAAGATTTTTTGAATAAAACGGTTTTGAAAAAAAAATCAATATTAACGGAAAATAGAAATAAAAAGACAACAAATAATTTTTCAAAAGCAACTGATTATTTAACAAAAACCGAAAAATAATCATCAAAAAAAAATAGAATAAAAAAAGTAAGCTTTCTACACTAATAAGTTTTTTTTTTTTAAACAAAAACGGAAAACAAAATATTAATGGAAAAATCAATTCTCTAAAAAAAGTACAAAAAACAATCGCAAATGAACTAAACAATAATTCAAATTTTTTTAAAATTAAAAATCTATTTATAATACTACTTTTCCCCATTTATGTATATCTCTTTACAATATTTTTTTTGAATTACTTTATAATCCAATTTTTCATCATAGCCTAAATTTATATTCATATCATTTAAAAATCTAAAGTATTTATTTTGAATGTTTTCAACGGATAAATAATCATCTTCTTTTAATTCTGCTAATTTATTATTTTTTGCTAATTTATAAATAGGTGTTTTTAATTTCATATAATCAAATATCATACAACTCAATTTTAAAGAAATATCCTTCAAAATATGTAAAAAATCCTGCTTTAAAACTTTGAATTTGAAAGGAAGGAACTTCTTATTAGGATTTTTTAAAATATCTTCTAACGCTAAACAATATTTTAAATAAGCATAATTATCTCTCATCTTTCCAACAAAATATTCATATTTATTATATATCTCATCACTGTATTTCTTGCTAATATATTTTTCAGGGTTTTTACATATTTTCAATACTTTAGATTCATCTATCCAATTGTAATAATTGTACACTTCTTGATCTAAAAATTTTGGAACTTCGACAAGTTTAATATTGTACATCATAACATTCGCTGCTATGCACTCAAATAGCGTTGTAGAAGTATAACCAAAGGCAATTTTTGATCGAATTATCAGATCAGAAATATCACCAACAAAATTTATTTCTATATTTTCCTTTTCATATTTTTTATAAAAATCTATTTTTTCTCCTGGATGCATTCGGATCACAAATTTCTTATCTTTGTTTTCGGATGCTGCTTTATCAATAATATTAACAAATTTATTTCTTGCTTCAATAGCCAAACTTCTATAATCGACCCAATCAGGTATATTATAAGTTTTTTTATGAACCATAAATTGTTCTTCTGTAAAATCAGCAATTGAAAAATCTGAAATAAATAAATAATCAATATCTTTAATTATGTTTTTTCTAGACATCTTATCAATTATTTCATATCTGATATTATTAACTTTATATATTTTTTCAGTAGATACTTTGGCAACTTTGACTAATAATTCAGCAAAATAATCACTCCAAACAATATGATACTGAACTTCTTCATTATATTGTGATAAATTAGAAAGATTTAATTTTTCTTCAAATAATACACTTTCAGATAAAGGTTCACTATGTGTGTGAACAATATTTGTTTTAAAATGCCATGCTCTACTGTAGGTTGATTCCATTCTACGTACATTATAAGATGGTGTTAATAAAAGATCATAATTATTTTGAATTTCATCAAAGTATGAGCTTTTATAAAAAGAATTTTGAATATCCTGGTGTTTTACATCGAAATTTATATTACTATTCTGTTCAATCAAATATTTAATAACAAAGTTAAAATTCAAATCTCGATTTATAACATCAATGTAGGATAGTATTTTTTTATTTTTCATTTTTCAAAACCTTTTTCAGTTAAATATCTTATCTATAAGATCTTCTAATCTTTCGGAATATTTTTTTTCTGGTCTTTCTATTATATATTTCAGATCTTCATCAAAATCACTTTCAGCATTTTCATTATTAAGCATCTCCTCAAATTTAGTTGTCAGATTTTTTATATCATAACACATTTCAAAGGATTTTATATTCTCTATTCCTTCAAAATGTTCATAATTTTCAAGAACATCCTTAGGATTTGTATAATGAATTTTATCATCATACGCTATTGTCAATACTCTTTTTTTCATTATAGCTGCTTCTATAATCATCGTAGTTAAGGGAGAAATTACAAACAAAGAATCCTTCAAAAGCCTAGGATAATATTTCAATGATGGCGAAGCTGCATCTTCATATTTTTTAACATAGTTGTTTTTTAAAAAATAATAATATCCTTTTATTTGTTTATCTAACAGAACATTTTCAAAATCTTCTTCTATAAAATAATCAAAACAATCTCTAGGAGCTCTAAAAGGATGTGGGCGATAAATTATTTTAATATCCTTAATATTATTGTCAATCAAATATTGATCAAGAATCTTTAAAGGTGTTATCTCATCATAAGGAACATAACAACAAGTAAATATAACATATTTAAAGTTAAAAATCGGATTGTCCATATTGTGCTTATAAAAATAATAAAAATCAAACCTTGGCGTACCTATTTTAAAAATTTGTTCTTTTTTATAATCATGAATATCAATTGCATGTTTTACACTTTGTTCGCCCCAAACAGCTATAAAATCTGTCTTTTCTAAAAAGATTGTCTTACTTGAGACATTATCCCAACCATCAATAAGACTCAATGTTTTAATATTTTTCTTCTTACACAATTTAATTATATCTTCTTGTATAAGACTTATATCTTTAAATGGCATCATAACCAAATCAGGTTTTTCTTCTTCCAGAATTTTTTTCATCTCCTTATTATGACCAATAAATTTATCAACAAAAAACAAGACACTCTTGTATATTGGCTTAAATGTCATGAAACCAAATATTTTATCTCTAATCTTGAATTTTATTCCTTTTTTATTCCAATTATGATAATACTTGAATTTAAAGCTTTTGGATTTATTAAAATGTTTTTTGTTAACAAGATATTTTCTAAGTTTTAATATTTTTTGATATTTTTCCGTCGTTTTAACATACCCTTTAAATTCATCATACTTTTCAAGAATATATTTTTTTAAAATGTTTTCGTTTGCATATATTACTTTTTCATAATTTTTTAAATCAAAAGTATTTTCGGTAAAATGATTTCTGACATAAACATCACTATCAATATATATTAAAACTTTTTTTTTATTCATTGTTTTATTATCCCTCTTTCATCATTGCTTCACATAGCTTAAAGTCAATCGGAGAATTAATATCTATTGACTCTTTATCATTCATTATAAATGACAGTATTTTTTCTCCAATAGTATTCTTAAATTTCTTTAAAGTCTCTGTTTTGGTGATGTATATACTCGCATTTTGTATATATACCTTGGGCAACAAATGATAGGATAATGTATGATCATTCATATCACCTGTATCAATAAAAGGTTTAAGCTCTTTTTCTTCAGATGTCCACATCTTATATGGATGCTCAGAGCATTTTACAACAGATCTTAAAGAATCATAATTAAAATTATCTTTAAAGAGATTAACCGCTTTTTCTATGGTGTCCGATGATCTAAAAGGGGTTGTAGGATAAAGATTCACGATTAGATCATATGTAATCTTTTCATTTTCTATAAGCCAGTCAACAGTATGTTTATGATATTCATATTCAGTGGAATTATCAGAAGCCAACTTTTTTGGTCTCAAAAATGGAACTTCTGCTCCGTATTTTTTTGCAATTTCGGCAATCTCTTCGCTATCAGTAGATACAATAACTCTATCCACTACTCCAGAAGCAATCGCAGCTTTAATACTATAATAAATTAAAGGCTTATTATTTAACATTTTTATGTTCTTGTTTTTAACTCTCTTTGAGCCTGATCTTGCTGGAATCAAAGCTAATACTTTTATTTTTTTCATAATTGTTCTTTAATCCTATCAGCTATCTTTTCACCAGAAAGGCCATGGTAATCAAGAACTTCCTTTGGTGTACCATATTTTGGATATTCTACAAATCCAAGTTTCTCAATATCCATCTTTTTAAGTTTTGAAGACTTAATCAAAACCGGAATCAGATTATCTGCAAGACCACCAAATTCCATATGATCTTCAAGTATAAATAACTTATTACAATTTATCAGAGTATCTTCCAGCCAATTAATATCGAATCGATTTAACCAAGGGAAATTAACAACTGTTATATCAATATTTTCTTTTTTAAGGATTTCTTGAGCTTCCAAAGCTTCATTAAGCATAGTCGGACCATAGCAAAAAATGATATTTTCTTTTGCTTTACCAATTATACATCCTTTACCTTTTTCAAATTTATATTCAGAAGGAAAGTCAATTTTTCTAGGCGATGGTCCTATTATTATTCTTAGCATTACTGAATCTTTCGCCTCTAAAACCGCATATTCTGTAGCTTTTTTCATCTCATATGCATTTGAAGGCATTATAATATCGCAATTTGGAAATGCACCAAACAATGACGCATCTCTTAGACTCTGATGTGATTTTCCAGGTCCGGCTGGAACTATTCCAGCATAATGACAAGCATATACTATTTTCCCACCTTCAGTTAGATTATTATATATTTGTTCATTTGCTCTAGATGCTAAGAAACTTGCAAAAGAATTTACAACAGGAGTTAATCCTTGAAGAGCAAGCCCTCCGGCCATTGAAACCATATCCTGTTCAGCAATACCAACTTCAACAAATCTTTCAGGATATTTTTTTTCAAATTCATCAACTTTACAATCAGCTGAAAGATCTGCATCAAGTATAATAAAATCTTTATCTTCTTCAGCTAATTTAACAAGTGTTTTTCCGTAAATTTTGGATACATATTCATCGCTAACACCTGAAACGGACTTCTCCAGTTCTATACTTATATATTCAGGCTGTTTAATATTAAGTTTATTTGCTAAAAGATTTATTTTTTCTTTCAATTCTTCTCTAGCTTTTTCATAATAAACATCATTTGGTGCTCCTGAATGCCAAGCATAAATACCTTTTCCATCTTCTAATGCTTTAGGGTGTTCCATAAAAGAAACACCTTTCCCTTTAATTGTATCTGCTATAAGAAATTTAGGTTTATCTTTGATTTCATCTATTTTGTTAAAAACTCTCTCTAATTCTTTAAAATCATGACCATCAAATCTTTCTACATGCCAGCCAAAACTTTTAATCTTTGTCTCAATATCACCTAGATCATTTATTTCTTCAACCTTTCTATCAGATTGAAGTTTATTATGATCCATTATTACAACAAGTTCATTAAGTTTTAATGAAACTGTCGATTGTAATGCTTCAAAATTCTGTCCTTCATGGAATTCCCCATCTCCTGTGAGTACAATAACCTTTCCTTTACGTCCTTTATATTGTTTAGCAAACAAAATTCCTTTTCCTTTTGATATACCCATTCCAAGTGAACCAGTATTAGCTTCAATTCCAGGCATCTTAATATCAGGATGTCCATCAAGTCCATCTATTTTTCTTAATTTAAAGAATTTATCTTCTGGTATTATTCCAAGAGAATATAATACTGAATAAAGACCTGGAACATCGTGGCCTTTTGAAGAAAAATAAATGTCTCTATTCTCATTATCAAACCCAACATCTATTGTATTTAATTTGTAATAATAAAAATAACTAACAATATCCATTGCACTAAGACTTGATACTAAATGACCTGATCCAGCTTTTTTCACACAACTCAAAGTGTTTAATCGGGACATCTCTGAAAGTAAACTTAATTTCGAAAATGTATCAAGATCAGTATTTCTAACTTTTTCAAATTCTTCTGGTCTAATAATCTCTATAAACATATTTTTCTCCTATAAATTTTCTATATCAACAAACTGATAAATATCTTTTAAATTACTATAAACATCCAATGCCTCTGGCCCAGGCTCTCTTGAGCCATTTCCTGAATTTTTCGGACCGCCAAATGGCATATGAGGCTCACTACCATGTGTACCCCCGTTTATTACCGCAACTCCAGAAATCACTTTTCTTGAAAATTCAGTTGCTCTATTCACATTTTTTGTATGTATACAAGCTGTCAACGCATACGGTGAATCGTTAGCCATCTCTATTGCTTCTTTAAAATCTTTAGCTTTATACAAACAAGTTATTGGACCAAAAAGTTCTTTTCTGGAAATTTCATCTTCCATCGCTACATTTTCTATAATAGTAGGTTCCATATAAAAGCCTTTTTTATGTTCTTCGTCCAGCATTCGTTTTCCGCCAACAATTATTTTTGCACCATTTTTTACAGCTTTATTTATATCCTTTAGCATATTAATTAACTGTCTTTCATTTATTACAGGTCCCAGATAATCTTTCTCGCCAACACCAAGTGAGAGTTTCTTTGTTTTTTCTATTAATAAATTTTTCAATTTTTCATAAATACTTTCAAAAACAATTATTCTGCTTGATGCTGCACATCTTTGTCCAGCATTACTAAAAGAGGAATTTATTATCCAATTAGATGCTTTTTCAAGATCCGCATCATCACATACAACAAGTGGATTCTTTCCACCGAGTTCCAAACTCACCTTAGCTAATCTCTGACCGGCTACTGAAGCTATCATTTTTCCGACAGCTGTAGATCCTGTAAAACTGATAACCTGAACATCTTCACTTTCTACAAGAGGTTGCCCTGCATCTTTTCCAAAACCCTGTACAATATTTAATACACCATCTGGTAATTTTGATTCTTCACAGATCTTTCCAAAGATCCACGAAGTCAAAGGAGCATCTTCCGATGCTTTTAAAACAACTGCATTGCCACATATTAATGCTGGAAATACTTTCCAGGCAACATTTGCAATAGGAGTATTAGAGGCAATAATCAATCCAGCAACACCAAGTGGCTCTCTGATTGTCATGGCATATTTATTCTCAACTCCGCTGGTTGTTGTTCTACCAAAAAATCGTTGTCCTTCACCAGCATTAAATCTTGCCTCAGCAATGGCACCGCCAACTTCTCCTAATGCATGTGATAGTATTTTTCCAGTCTCATTCGAAACGATTTCAGCAATATCATTCTTATATTTTTCCATTAATTCGGCTATTTCAAATAATATTTGGCCTCTTTTTACAGGTGGTATACTTGCCCATTTCATTTGATTTTCTTTAGCATTTTTTATAGCAAACTCAACATCTGATTTTTTAGAAGCCATTACTTTACATATAATTTCTCCATTATGTGGATTAATATTATTAAAAAAATCATTTTCCTGATTAATTACTTCTTTTTTACCTATATTATTTCCTAATTTTTCAGGAATATTAAAAAATCTCATATTTCCTCCTTAAAATTACCAAGCACTCCATCCACCATCAACAACAAGATTACTTCCAGTCATATAACTTGAAGCTTCAGAAGCTAAAAATATAACCGCTCCATTCATCTCATTCTCATTTGCCATTCTTCCAATAGGCATTCTTTTCAAGTATTCACTTAAAAATTCTTCACCTTGATCATTGAAGATTCCGGCTGGAGTCAATGTGTTGACTCTAACACCTTTTTTGGACCAATATGTAGCCAGATATCTTGTTAGGTTTAAAACTCCTGATTTACTAACGGCATAAGCAACAGGTTTAAACCATTTTTCTCCATTTTTTCTTTTAAATTCGTAAATATCCTGATTAGGGGAAAGTATTCCATATATAGAACTAATATTAATTATACTTCCACCTTTTTTTTCAGCCATTTCTCCACCAAACACCTGACAACAAATAAAAGTTCCCTTAATATTAACATTTAATATTTTATCCAAAGATGCTTCAGGATAATCTTCAAAAGGTCCATTTTCAGATGCCGGAGAATCAGGTGGGGAATCTAACGCAGCATTGTTTACTAAAATATTGGGAGAACCAAATTTGGCCTTTATCTCGGATAATATATTTTCAACTTCTTTTCTATTGGTTATATCAACCTTAAAACATTTTATTTGGTCTTTTTGTTGAAAATATGAAAATCTTTCGTTTTTATTTACTTCTTTCTCATTAACAAGATCAAGAACAGCAATTTGTGCCCCATATTCTGCAAGTGCAATAGAAAATTGTTGACCTAACTGACGTAATCCACCTGTTATAACAGCTATTTTATCCTTTAAAGAAAATAATTCTTTCAAATTTCCTCCTTAGCTTTATAAACCATCTCACAAAACTCTCTGACCGCTCCTTCACCACCATTTTTTTTTAGAATTATATTACAAATTTTTTTAACTGGTTCGTAAGCATCATTAACAGCAACTGATACACCTACTTTCTCGAGCAGAACAATATCATTTATATCATTTCCTACAAAAGCTACTTCATTTAAGCGATAATCTTTACACAATTCCTGAAATTTCAGCAATTTATTTTCAACCCCATGATAACATTTAATCT
This sequence comes from Candidatus Muiribacterium halophilum, assembly GCA_002869225.1. Lineage (GTDB taxonomy): Bacteria > Muiribacteriota > Muiribacteriia > Muiribacteriales > Muiribacteriaceae > Muiribacterium > Muiribacterium halophilum. The sequence continues at coordinate 15,052 of PKTG01000138.1, forward strand.
TTAGCTTGTCAGCTCTTTTTTGCACAACAGAATTAACTTCCGTTTATAAAATCATTAGTTCAATTCCAAGATTTTTTAACATAGATAATCCGATTCCATCACTTCTGTTACAAACTACACTTTCTTTACCATCCTCGGAGACTATTACTTTATTATCTGTGAAAACGCCGTCAAAATCAAAAATTATCAATTTAAGATCCTTTAAATTCATTTTTCCACCTTAATCAAAATACATTGTCCTGTCATTAACGGAATTTTAACGAAATTTTTGTTTTTTAAACAGAATTCATCAACAGCTTTCTTTGCACCCGGACAACTTTTAAATCCATAATCATCTATTAATATTATTCCACCATTAACAACTTGTTTAGAAAATGTTTCTAAACCAAATTTTGTGGGTAAATAAATATCCATATCAAGATGTATAAAAAAATATTTATCTTCTATAATATTTTCAGAAACATCCTGAATCTTATTCTTTATCACTTGTACATTTTCAAATTCTGATAAATATTTTTTCACAAATTCATATGATGTTTCTTGGAACATTCCATATTTATGAACACCATCGTTTATTGTTTTTTTTAAGTCACCTTCTGAATGTCCTTCATAAGTATCAACACAATAAAAATTACATTTCACACCCATTTTCTTTAGCATAGATGCAATAAAAAAAGATGTTCCACCTTTATAAACACCGGCTTCTAAAAAAGAATATCCTTTATTTAACTTTTGATTCTTCTCAAGAGTATTTAAAATATTAAACACGGTATATAAGCGATCATAATATAAACATGTCGTATCGTCTTTTATTACTTTGTTTGCCAGTTCTGAAAAACCTTTTATTTTTTTTAAATCAACCTGTTTTCCTGCAGCTCTTCCATAATAATCAGGTACAATATGGTAACCTTTAAATAGGAGATAATAAATATCTTTTATTATCTTTTTAATTTTCTTTTTCATATTAATAAAACTCCTTTAGATCTTCTACTATTTTATTTGCTAATCTTTCTCTTCCTCTTTCGTTTAAATGTTCAGTTGGCGTATGTTCATTAAAAAAAAATTCTTTCTGGAGAAAAGTTGAATAATCAAAACACACTGTGTTTTTTGTAACTAATATTTTTTTTAGTAAATTAACCTTTTTCAATATCTCTTTATCAAATATTTCCCCAACAAATTCATTTCCAGCTTGAAAATTTATCGGTGTAAAATAAAAAAACAATCTTATGCTATGTTGCTGCGAAAAAACTATTATATTTCTTAAATATTTTATTAAAATATGATCAGGATCTAAATTAAACATATAATGATAAATAAAGATGTTTTTTTTTCGATACTTATATTCCTCATCAGACAAATTTTGTTTGTTTTTAATTAATTCTTCAAATTGAGAATTTTTCCTAAGTTGCGTTCCTAAATAATCTCCTTCAACTTTTGAAAAAAAGTCTTTTTTTACTTTTTTTATTGTTGGTTTTTTTTCATGAATATATTCACAAATAAAGTTTATTTCTTTTTCAAAAATCCATAATGGTTGAAAAAACCATTGATTTGAAAAACTTCTTAAATTAATAGGAATCAATATTTTTTCTGGAAAATTACACGATTTCAATGCTTTTATTAAAAAATAATATACTCTTGCATTATATGCAGAATTTGAAAAAACCACTGTCTTTTCTTCTAAATTACTTTTCACAATATCACCTAAAGTTCTTCTGTCTTTATCATCTTTTGCGATTCTTTCAACGACCGAATCACCTAAGTATAATAATTTATTATCTTTAAATAATTGAAACTCTTTTAAATAGAAGTAAAATTTATTAAAAACAAAAAATATTTTTATATTTTTTATAAAAAAAGAAGTAGATTTGAAAAGTTCAATAATCAATAAGAACATTATTTCTTTAAATCTAAAAAACAAATTCAAAAAATTCTTTATATTTTTCTTCAAAATTTGTACCTTTAACTTTTTTTCATAGATGATTTAATAAAATATATAGTTAATAAAAAGTATAACAAAAACAGAACAATATCAATATAAAAATTAAAATTAATAAAGTGACTTCCAAATAAAATTGATGCTAATACGAAATACATAATACTTATCAGAAAAATCTTATTATGTATTTTATATAATTTAAAAGATACATAAGATGATAAAATCAAATTAAATAAAAATAGTATGAATTTACTCATTATTATCCCATTTAACTGATACTTAGGAATCAATAAAAAACTTAAAATTACCAATAAAATAAGATTAACACCGGTTAGTTTCCAAAAAACCTTTGTTTTTTTAGAAAGAATTATTCCTGATGCAAAATATGCATAAATATATTTTAAAACAAAAACAGCGACCAAAACTGGAACATATTTTATTACAGGAAAATATTTTTCATTACCAATTAAAAACACTACTTTCTCTGTGAAAAGACTTACAAATAATCCTCCAAGAAAAATCAGCATTATATACTGAAAATTTATTTGTGCTATCTTCTTAGAAGCCATTTCTCTTTTAAACTTAGAATCAATCTTCATAATTCTTGGAGCATAAGATAGTTTTATAGCGTTGTGTAGACTACCAATCAGATTTACAAACTTCAAACTTAAAGAATATATACCGAACAATTCCAAGGAAACATAATTTTGTAATATATATTTATCAATCATAGAATACAATGTTCCCATTATATTACTAGGAACTATAGGTAACGAAAAATCTAATGATTTTTTTATGACTTTAGATCTTATGCATGGTTTTGATAATTTCAACATTATTAATATGCAAGCTACTGAAAAAAAGAGTCCTGTAAAAACACTTGCTAAAAAGTAACCTCTAAGTTTTTGATTTAAAAAAACGACAAAATACAAACCAAATCCAATATTTAAAAGAAATTTCATTAAATTAAAAATAAAATAAATTTTAGGTTGCCTATTAATTCTGATAGTCATAAAAACAAATTCACCTAAGGAATTTAATAACATTCCTACTAATCCTAAGAAAATCATATTAGAAAATTCAAATCTATTGAATAAAAAAGGAAAAATCAACTTAATAATAAAAATAAAAATAACACCTATTGATATAATTGAAAACCAATTTAAGATCCACAAAGAACCTGTGTTTTCTTTTTTTTCCTCGTTTGGCCATTCATAATAGAATCTAGTTATTGCCGAACTCAGTGAAAGACCTCCTAAAATAGGGAAAAAAACTCCCATCATCTCAACAATTGCAATTATTCCATAATCTGTCGGAGTTAATTTTTTCCAATAAAAAGGAATAAGAAAGAAATTTCCAAAATTGACTATAAATGTTGAAAATATATAAACAATTAACTCTTCGAAACTTTTTCCTTTTATTTTTTCTAAAACAAAAGATAACATCTTATTTTATTAAAATATCCCAAGTTAATAACTGATCCTTTTCCACATCTTCTTTAATTTTCTGACCTAATATCTCCTCATAATGAATAGGACTTAACCCTTCACCAGGACATTTTATCGTTATACATGATTCATCTATCGTTTCTCCAGATTTCATATTCTTAAAAAAATAAATACTTTTCCCCATTTTATTTCTCGCAGGAGCTTCTTCTGGCAATATTCTTTTTTCAAAATTACCTAAAGCTACTTCTATTCTGTGAAGATCCCTCGTTAATTTATGAAAACCTTGTGGTTCTAAAGAAAACTTATGATCAGTACCCTTCCACGCGTGGTTAAGAGTAAAATGTGACTCAAAAATATTGGCTCCTATCATTTTTGCTAAAACCGATCCAACAATCCCATTCTCATGAGAAGAATACCCTATTACAGCTTCCGGGAACTCTTTTTTCAGGGTCTTTATAACATTAAGATTTAAAGTGTCATATTCAGACGGATATGATGCAACACAATGAAGCAAAGCAACTTGTTTGTTAATTCCATAGGCAGTCTTATAAGCAATTTTAATTTCTTCAAGAGTAGAAGCACCGGTTGATATAATCATCGGCTTCCCTTTCTCTGCAATATATTTAATTAAAGGAATTGATGTAAGATCGCCTGATGCTATTTTATACGCTATAATATTTAAATCTTCCAAAAAATCCACACTATTAAAGTCAAATGCTGTACACATAAACTCAACACCACATTCTTTAGCTGTTTTCATTAATATTCTGTATTCTTCTTTATTAAACTCAAGAAAATCTCTATGTTCTACATAAGTTTCTCCAAATGAGTTTTCGTTATCATATAGACGATTATAATATGCTTCAGTATATAAAGCCTTATTATCTCTTTTTTGAAATTTAACACAATCCGCACCAGATGCAGCTGCCATTTGAATAAGTTTAACAGCTTTATCTAACTCTCCTTGATGATTGTTTCCTATTTCAGCAATAATAAACGGTAGACCTTTTTCACTTATTTTTCTATTTCCAATCTCAAAAGACATAACCTGCTCCTTATAAATTTTCTTTTAATATACAGTATTTCTTAACTTCCAATTATCATATTCTTTGACCCAAAGATGCGGAGATCTAAACTTATCAGCCAATTCCATAAATCTATCTGGTTCCATTTCAATATATTCCATTATTTCATTAAAATATCTATCAGGAAATTCTCCATCAAATCTTTTAACTAATGCTACGCCTTCCTCTCTAGTAAGATGTTTATTCCTAATCTCCTGCGAAGCATCATAGGTAGCTCTACCTATTCCAAATTTAATAAAAGTAGTATAATAGTGAAGATCATCAATCTTATCATCAATACTATTATATTTACTATATGTACCTTGAGTTCTAAATGGTCTTGCTTTAAAACCAGTATTTTCAACAGCATAATAATAAACTTCCTGTGGTACCCATTTTAAATAATATCCAAGATAATGAACTTCAATTTTTTTATTTTTTATCTCATCTTCTGTTGGGGGAAGAAAAGACATAAGATCAGCAATATCAACATCATATTTTTCTCTTAACTCTCTAATAGACACTCCACCAAGAAAAATCTCATCAATATTTTTCATTGAATAATAGGATTTTGATCTTAAAGATGTCTCATTATCCGCAATAGGATTACCATATTCAGCTTCATTTTCTCCATAAAAGATTAGTGGTATATCAAATTTTGCAGCTAATTTTGGTCCCAGATTTTTCTGTCCTAATATAAATGTTTGAAATGGATGAAACAAGTTTTCAATTGATAATTTAGTTAATAATTTCATTACTTTACCATTTCTATTAAAACTAAGATTGTCAAATCCACCAACATCAAGCCAATTTTTAAAATTTTTATAACCATAATCAGTATAAAGTATTGGTGGCCAAGTTACTGTTAAGGGATGCATTCCAAATTTGTATTTTAAAATGTGAGACTGATAAGCACTATCTTTTCCGCCACTTCCTGGAACAATACAATCGTAATAACCATCGTTTCTTCTGTATTTATCGCAAAGTTCCCAGAGCTCTTTTTCTCTTTTTTCCCAATCTATTTTCTCTTTCTTTTCAGCAGTTCTACATGCATCACATACTCCATCTTCATCAAAGTTCAATGTTTTTTTCTTGCTATCTTTTGTATGTTTAAACTCTACAGTTGACGCAGGTCTTTGGTTTGACATAACACATTTTTTACAAAATTCGACTTTTGATGGCAGACCATAGTACGCTTGCAAATTTTCTTTTTTATCCATATTTACTCCTTATTATCTCAAATCATTCTTTATTAACCAATTTCTATATATTTCCAAACCAATTTCACCACTTTTTTCTGGATGAAATTGGGTAGCAAATATGTTCTCTTTTAATATAGATGAACAAAACTCAACTTTTTCATATACTGTTTTACTTAAGATTATGTCATGTTCCGTAGGTTTAACACAATATGAATGAACAAAATACATGAATTCTTCATTATTAACATTAGATAATGGAGATTTTTCCCACATTAATTTTTCAACTGAAATAATCTTATTCCATCCTACATGTGGAACTTTAATTACAGTATCAAAATCACTAATTTTTTTAACATCCCCTTTTATTATTCCCAATCCCAAATTTTCCCCAAATTCTTCACTTCTATCTAATAAAAGATGCATTCCTAAACAAATTCCAAAAAATGGAATTTTATTTTTAATCTTATTTTTTATTATTTCAATAAGATTTAATTCTTTCAGAGAATCCATTGCCCTACCAAAAGATCCCACTCCCGGTAGCACTATTCCATCTGCTTTCATAACAAATTCCGGGTCATTTGTTATAGTAACATCTTTGCCAACTTTTAAAAATGCATTTTTAACACTAAACAAATTGCTCATATCATAATCTATAACTGCAATTTTTTTCATTTCACAAACACCTATTAATTAAATCTTGTATTAATTTTTTTTTCATTTAAGTATTCCTTTAAAGAAGAAATATTACAAGCAGAAAATCTAGACGGTATTTTACCTTTTTTTAAAAACTCTATATTACCTTCTTTTTCGTATCCATTCAATTCTTTTATTGATTTAATAAAATCATAATGAAAAAGCGAACAAACTGCAACAGCATCAGCAGAATTATTAAAAACATCAAGTATATGTTCTTTTTTCCCTGCCCCACCATGTGCTATTACAGGAATTTTAACAGATTCAGATACTGATTTAACTAATTCAAGGTCAAAATTTTCTCCAGTTCCTTCTTTATCAACCGAAGTAAGTAATATCTCTCCCGCACCCAGTTCCTCTACTTGTTTTGCCCATTTCAACACCTCTATCCCTGTATATTCTCTTCCACAATCTGTATGAGCAATATATTTACCATCAGATTGTTTAATAGCTTCGATCGTAATTACTATAGTAGAAGATCCGAAGAAATTTGCAGCTTCACTTATAAGACTTGGATCTTTGATTACTGCAGTATTAAGAGAAACTTTATCAGCACCAGCTCTTAAAACTTCTTTTATATCATCAACCGTCCTGATTCCGCCTCCAACTGTTATTGGAATAAAAATATTTTTGGCAGTCTTTTGTATTAGATCATGCAGACTATTTCTTTCATATAAGCTAGCTACTATATCATTATATATTATCTCATCAGCTCCGTTCTCATAATAAAATTTAGCGAACTGTTCAGGTTTCCCTAATACTCTTAATCCTTCAAGATGAATTCCCTTTACAAGATTTGGACCTTTGATGTCAAGTTTGGGAATAATTCTATGAAACATTTTAAACTCCTATTTTTTTTATTATTGTTTCCGCTATTAAAAAATCTAATTGATCATCGATATCAATCGAATGCTCTTTTTTCATTATAAATGCATATATATTTTTTTCTGCAAATATTTTTTTTTCTTTGAATAAATAATTTTTATCAACAATGTATATAGCACCATTTAACCTATAATAAACAGGTAATTCCTGACTCCTTTTATTCAGGTTATCTTCAGATAAAAACTTTTCCATTGATAATGAACTATCTATCGTATTACACCAGAGAGGAGAATGTTCTGTTTCATTTACAGAAACAACCGAAAAAGCTTTTTTTGCAATAAAAAGTTCCAAAGCATTATCTATATCTTCATCTGTTCTTAAAGGCGATGTTGGTTGAAGTAAAATAATTATATCAAAATTTTTTCCTTCATTTTCTTTCAAATTAACAACATGCAAAAGCACATCGAGTGATTTTGAAGAATCTTCCGCTAAATATTTGGGTCTTAAAAAAGGCACTTTTATTCCATTCTTTTCACCGATTTTCTGAATATCTCTATCATCTGTAGATATTGTTATCTCGTCGAGATATTTTGACTTCAAAGCTGCTTTTATAGTCCATTCAATTAATGGCTTATCATGTAAAATTTTTTTATTTTTTTTTGGTAATCTTTTACTTCCAGCTCTTGCAGGAATAACAGCAAGTATTTTCTTTTTATCTATCATCGGTTAATAACCTTTTAATATTTCGAGTTTGCTTTTAGATCTTTTAAATTCAGTCCAATCTCCAATATCAATATAATCATTCTCGTTAACCGGGTATGTTTGTATAATTTTTTTATTTGCTATTAATTTATCAATTAACTGATTCATATCTAACCTTTTATCTTTTGGGATATAATCCAAGGTTTCTTTATTCAGAATATAAACGCCAGCATTAATAGTAAATGTGAATTCTGGTTTTTCTGATATTTTTATCACTTTACCTTTTTCTTTAAAATTAATAACTCCATATGGAATCCGATAATGTTTAACAGCTGATAAAATTGTTAAAGAAGCATTATGTTCTCGATGAAAATCAAGAACTTCCGAATAATCCGCATTTACAATAATATCACAATTGGTTAAAATAAAATCTTCTTTTAATTTTTTCTTATCTATTAAAGAAAGACTTCCGGCAGTCCCAAGAAATTCTTTTTCCCAAACACCTTCCACAGAATAATTCTTATCTATTCCATTAAAATATGATTCTATCATATCGCCTTTATAATTTAAGGAAACGAGGAATTCTTTAATTCCACTGGCGTAAAATTTTTCTATAATAATCTGAAGGATTGGTTTTTCTCCAACCGGAATCAAAGCTTTGGGAAATATTTTTGTAAATGGTTCTAATCTGGTTCCTTTTCCACCTGCCATTATTACAACAGGAATATCTATTTTCTTTCTATTTTTTTCCATATTTTCAGAAAAAGCCTGACTCCATGTTATAAGATCGGTTATTATTCCATTTCTTTCTATTACTGTAATTGCTTCTATTTTATGTTCAAATAACAATTTTTTCGCCAGTTCAAGTTCAAATTCATCCTTGAAAATAAAAATTGAATCATTATTATATATCTTTTCAATCGTTTTATTAAGTTCAAGTTGACCAACATTTAATATATATCTTCTGATATCACCGTCAGATATCGTTCCTATAAACTTGCTTTGTTCATCAACTACAAAAAGAACTTTTTCGGCTGTTATATCAAGTTTTTTTAAAGCTTCTTTAATTGTATCTGTTTGTTTTATAAAAAAACTATTAATCAAAATGCAACTCCTTAATATCATAAAATTCTTTTATAAACTTCTTATTTTTAAAAGTTTTCAATATATTGATAATTTTTTGTGATGTATTACCAACTCCATATGGATTTTTTATTTTTTTACATTTATTAATAAATTTTTTATCAAAAGCATTTACCAAAGCATTATAAAATTCTTCTTTAGATTCATCAACGTCAATAATACTTTCTGCAAAAAATCTACCTTTTTGCCTGTTGCCAATATTAATAGTCGGAATATGAAAAGACGGAGTTTCAATAATCCCACTTGAAGAATTACCAATTACCACATCGACCAGGTTCATTGCTGAAAGATATTTTTTTTGTCCCAAATTTTCAAAAACAAATACTCTTTCGGGATATCTATTAGAAAAATCAATAATTTTTCTTCTAATCTCATCATTATGCGGATCAGCATTAGGCATTGTGATTATAATATTTACATCACAAAACTCTTTCAAAAGAAATACACCAAAAACATTGTTCAAAATAGTTTGAGAATCTTCTTTTATTTTGGTAACAGGATGATATGTAAATAGAACATTTCTTTTTCCAAATTTTATTCCTGTTTGATTTTCAAAATCAACAATATTTAGAAACTTTTCTTTTTTTATATTATCAATACCCAAAGCCCCTACATTAAAAACATATTCCGGATTTTCTCCTAATTGAATAACTCTTTTTCTGTAATCTTCTGTTGCAACAAAATGAATATCAGAAAACTTGGTAAGCGAATGTCTATATGCTTCGTCTAAAGCACCTTCTGTTTTTTCACCTCCATGAATGTGTATTATTCTAACTCCAATTGTATATGCAGTAAATCCTGCAGCAAATGCTTCGAAGCGATCACCTAGAATCACAAGGAAATCAGGTTTAATTTTTTTCAAAGCATCGTTTATCCCAAGCGAACACATTGCAATAGACTTAACAATTGAGCTTCTTGAATCGCTTGTCAAAGTCATTTCAACAAAATCATCTATAAAAAAACCATCTTTTTTTATCTCATCTATTGTATGCCCATGAAATCTCGAAAGATGTGTACCAGAAACAATTAAAGAAAGTTTAAACTCTTTAGACTTTCTTATTTCTAACATGAGTGGTCTTAACAATCCATAGTCAGCTCTTGTTGAAGTAAAAATACATATTTTTTTCATATCTTTATCAATTCATCTTTCATATATTCTTTATTTGCTTCCATATCTAACAAATCATACAATCTCATAGGTGATATACCATTTCCTGGTCTCTTTGTAGTAAGGTTTTCTTTTGTAAAGATCTCACCTTTTTTTATATTACATCTTGCAACAATACTCTTTCTTGCAACTTCAATATTTTCTTTTTCAGATCTTGATGGTATTTTAACACCATTTCCTAAAGCTTTTTCAATTCTTCTTATACCATTAACAAGATCACTTAATTCCTTCGGATCTAGTGAAGCTTTGTGATCAGGTCCTAACATCTCTTTGTCTAATGTAAAATGCTTCTCGATAACCATGGCACCAAGTGACACAGCAGCTAAGCTAACTTCAAGTCCTACAGTATGATCAGAATAACCAATTTTTACATCTAATTCCTTTTGAATTGTTTTCATAGCTAGAAGATTTACATCTTCAAAAGGTGTTGGATACTGGGTGTTACAATGTAAGACAGTAATATTCTTCTTTTTTATATTATTTGATGTTAGTATTTTCAAAGCATGTTCTATCTCTTTCAAATCTGACATTCCAGTTGAAATAATTATCTCTTTATTTAAACAACTTATTTCTTCTAATAGTGGAAGATTTGTGATCTCTCCAGAAGGTATTTTTATAATTGGGATATTAAGTTCATTTAACATATGAAGACTCTTAATATCAAAAGGTGTAGATAAAAATAGAATACCCTTTTCATTACAATAATCTATTAAAATCTCATGTTCTTTTCGACTTAATTCTAGTTTTTTTAACATTTCTAGCTGAGAATCTGCTTTCCCTACATTTTCATCCTGATATCTTGCTTTAGGAGCTTCAGCACAAACAAGATCTTCAGCTTTAAAAGTCTGAAATTTAACAGCATTAGCACCCGCTTCTGCTGCTGCTTTAATGAGTTTTTTTGCTAGTTTTATATCACCATTATGATTAACACCAGCTTCTGCAATAATAAAAACTCTATTCTCAATATCTATTTTCATCGTCTATTATTATCCTTATAAACTCCTGTTTGCTCAATATTATAATATATTCTTGATAAAGAAGCTAATATTACATTATTTGTTATTTCCACTTCCTGATTGACAACTGAATTACTTCCGATAAATGTATTATCACCAACAAAACATCCACCATTCACAACAGATGAAGTTGATATATGGCAGTTATCTCCAACTACCGTATCATGTTCGATTATTGCTCCTGTGTTTATTATACAATTTTCTCCTATTTCAGCACTTGCATTAACAAATGAGTTATGCATTAGTATTGTTCCCTGTTTGATTTTTGCATACTTTGATAAATAAGCAGTACTTGCTTTTATGATTGGGAGATTTCCTCCAGTATCAAGAATTTTTTTAAAAAGTTTCCTTCTAGGCTCGGGATTTTTTATCTGTCCTATTGTTATTAGAAAACTTACTTTCTTTTTAACTAGCTCAGGTATCATATCATCAGTACCAATGATTTTATATCCTAAGATTTCTTCTCCTAACCTATCAGAGGAATCTAATATACCTATAATATTAAACTCACCCGAACTTTCAACAACATCTATACAAGAAACACAATGTCCTCCACCACCAACTAGAACAATGTCTTTCATTTTAGTACTCCGGTTATTCTTGTAATATCTTCTTCCCTTATATTTACACTACAAGGAATATTCAGGATTTTTTTATATGTTTTTTCTGAATTTTCCATATCAAGCGCTTCAAATATTTCAAAAGGTTTTTGTGTATGATTTAATTTCCAGAGTGGTCTTGTTTGAATTTTAGCTTCTGAAAGAGCTTTTAAAAGTTCATCTCTATTTTTACCATATTTTTCCTCTTCAACTACCAAACTGTACATCCAGAAATTTGAAAAAGCATATTCCGGTTCATCAATCAATGACAATCCCTCTATATTATCAATAGCTTCTTTATATAAGATGAAATTTTTTCTTTTTATTTCAATGTACTTTTCAATCTTTTCTAATTGTGCTACACCAAGAGCCGCTTGAAGATTTGTCATTCGATAATTATAACCCACTTCGTTATGAACATAATATACTGGATCGTCTTTAGCCTGTGTTGTAAGATATTTTGCTTTTTCAGCAAATTCTTTATTATCAGTAACAAGCATTCCTCCTCCACCAGTGGTTATTATCTTATTTCCGTTAAATGAAAAACATCCAAGATCACCTATAGTTCCAGTCTTTTTATCTTTAAAATCACCTTTTGTGTAATAACTACCTAATGATTCAGTTGAATCTTCTATTATCTTTAGATTGTATTTCTTCGAAAGTTTCATTAATTCATCTATTCTTACAGGATGACCAAAAATATGAACCGGTATAATCGCTTTTACTTTTTTTCCCGATTTTTTATTTATCAGATATGTTCCATTAAAATGACACTCTTCTTCGCAAAATATTTTAGTCTTTTCAACATCAATATTTAAGTATTCATCACAATCCATAAAAATCGGAGATGCATCAATATATCTTATTGTATTTACTGGTGCTATAAAAGTAACAGTCGGAATTATAACTTCATCTTCAGAAGAAACTCCAGCTAAAATTAGAGATATATGAAGCGCAGCAGTACCATTTGAACATGCTACCGCATACTTTGACCCAACATAACGAGCAAATTCCTTTTCAAATCTATCAACATATTCACCAGCTGTAGACACCCATTCAGTCTCAATACAATTACTCACATACTTAAGCTCATTTCCTTGAAAACTTGGAACACTCAGAGGAATAAATTTTTCATTCACAAGTTTTCACATCATCAATTAATGATTCGAAAAGGGTAAAGCGTGAAGCGAAATGGGTATTAATGCGTAAAGCCTGATGCGGAATGCGGGTTAGATGATCCGTTATGCGTAATGTGCAAAAAACAGGTAATGCGTAAGGCGTGAAGCGTGATAAGTAAGTTCTAATAAGCAAAAATCTTTTTACTAAGACATTTAAAAACATTCTTTTAACCCTTTATCCTTTATTCTTTAAATATTTAATCAAACCTAAAATTATGCTTCTAACTTTTTTAATGTTATCAAATATTTTATCATCTTCATGATAACTCAAATCTTTTGCTAATAAAAGCTGTGTATCTAATTCTGCAAGAGAACCAAGAGATACATACAAATGATAGATAAATTCTTTGTCACCTTTTCTTGCAGCACCTTCGGCAATATTACTTGGAATAGATATAACAGCTCTTCTAATCTGTGATGAAATGCTATACTTTTCATATTCAGGAAATTTACTGACAATCTTATATACATTAAGTACTAATTTATAACTCTCTTTCCAAGCATCTAAGTCTTTATGAGTCTTTATGACTTTATCTTCTTTTTCCATTATTTTTTTGCCTTGCATTTCGTTTTAATCTCTTTTTGCTTATTGGTCTTTGATCTAACCCTTAACGCTTCACGTTTCATGTTTTTGATCTATCCCTTCACGCTTCACGCTTCACGCTTTACCCTTCACGTTTTTTAGTATATTCCCCGCATCACGCTTTACGCATCACGCTTAACGTTATTTAGATATTATAAATCCCTGGTTTGTAATGTTTCAGATTCTCTTTATCTGAGAACCATTCGATTGTCTCTTTTATACCTTGTTCAAAAGAATATTTTTGCTTCCATTCTGTTAAAGTTGTAATTTTTTTATTACATCCATAAAGTCGATTTACTTCTGATTTTTCAGGTCTTATTCTGTTTTCATCAGTGATGATTTTTGCTTCTGGATTGATTAGCTTAATTAGCGTATTTGCTAATTTTTCTATTGATATCTCACTATTTGTCGCTATATTGACATCTTCACCAATTGTTTTTTGAGATTTAGCTATTTCAATAAAACCGTTTACCGTATCTTTTACATAAAGAAAATCTCTAGTTGGTGTCAAAGAACCCAATTTTATCTCTTTCATCCCAGAAGCAAGTTGAGATATAATTGTTGGAATTATAGCTCTTGCACTTTGTCTTGGACCAAAAGTATTAAATGGTCTCACAATAGTTATTGGAAGATCAAAACTTCTAAAAAATGATTCAGCAATGCAATCAGCTCCAATTTTTGAAGCAGAATATGGCGATTGAGGCTGTCTTGGATGTTTTTCATCTATTGGAATATATTGTGCAGTTCCATAGACTTCTGAAGTGGATGTAACTAGAATCCTTTTCGTCTTTAATCTTTTAGCAGCCTGAACTACATTTAGTGTTCCTTTGATATTCGTATCAACATAGGAATCTGGAGAGTGATAAGAAAATGGTATTGCAATTAGAGCTGCTAGATGAAAAACTATGTCTATATCTTTCATGGCTTCATATACACCATTTGGATCTCTAATATCACCTGTAAAGATCTCAATTTTATCTATTTTTTCTTTTGAGAAAGAATCAAGCCATCCCCATGTATTAAAGGAGTTATAATAACAAAAAGCCTTTACATCTGCACCGATATCAACAAGACTTTCCACAAGATTACTTCCAATAAATCCATCCGCTCCTGTAACTAGTATCTTTTTTCCTTTTATATTCATATTCTACTCCTAATTAATACCACAAAAATCAAGAATTATCTTATTTCCGAAATCCACCTCTAAAAACTCTCTATGTTTTACAAGTATTACTATTATGTCAGCTTTATCTAATGTTTTATCAAAAGGATAGATATTGACCTCTTTATGTTTTTTTATATTTGGTTCAACCGCCATTACTTCATAACCTTTTCGCAAAAGTTCTTCTGTTATATATAAAGCTGGAGATTCTCTTAGATCATCGATATCCGGTTTAAATGCAAGACCTAGACATGCAATAACTGGCTCACGAGAACTCTCGTTGCCAGTGTGAGAAGTGAGATGTGAATTGTGATTGGTCAATTCTTTAGAATCTTCATTCTGTAATCTGTTATCTGTAATCTGATTACTGTTCTTAATTTTCCACTCTTCAACTGCTTGCTCAATCTTTTTAATGACAAACTCCGGTTTGAAATCATTAGTATTTCTTGCTGCATGTATCATCATAGCTTCTTTTGGAAATTGAGAAACAATAAACCAAGGGTCAACTGCTATACAATGACCACCAACACCACACCCTGGTGTAAGTACATTTACCCTTGGATGCTTATTGGTCATCTTAATAAGCTCATAAACGTTAATATCTGCCTTATCGCAGATCATAGAAAGTTCGTTTGCAAAAGCAATATTAACATCTCTATATGCATTTTCTGTAAGTTTACACATCTCAGCTGTTCTTGAGTTTGTTTTATGTAATTCTCCTTTTACAAATAACCTGTAAAACTCACAAGCTTTTTCTGTTGATTCATTGTCTATTCCACCAACTACTCTATCATTATGTTCAAGTTCATATATCACCTGACCTGGAAGTACTCTTTCGGGACAATACGCCATAAAAATTCGAGGTATCGAATTTTTATGACAGTCTGTAGTTTGTGGTTTGTGGTTTGTGGTTTCACCACTATCTACTAACCGCTGACTACTATCTAAAAGATGTTTGAGCTCAGTGTTTATTAGCTCATACATCTTTTCCGTTGTTCCTATCGGAGAAGTAGATTCAATTATAACCAGATTTCCATCTTTTAAAAAAGAAATAATTGCTTTAACAGCTGCTTCAACATAACTTATATCCGGCTCAGGAACAGAGCCGGAGTGAGATGTGAGTGGTGAATGGTGAATGGTTTAACTGTCATCTGTAATCTGTTCACCGTTTACTGTTTTACTGTTCCCTGCTTTTTTGAATGGTGTTGGTACTGCAATAACAAATACATCTGCATCAACAGGTTTAGTTGATGCTCGAAGGTATCCCCGTTCTACATCATATTTAACAAGACCTTCAAGATCGGGTTCTACTATATGAATCTCACCTTTATTTATCGTGTCAACAACATCCTGATTAACATCTACACCATGAACGTCTATACCTTTACTTGCCACAAGTGCAGCAGTTGGCAAACCAATATATCCCAATCCAATAAAACAAATTTTTTTCATTTTACAAATCAGATAACAGATTTCAGTTGACAGATGACGGTATAACAAAAACCTTGATTACAGTTATCAGATATCAGATTATAGAATTTAGTATTTTTCACTGTCATCGGTAATCTGTCATACTGTACTCTGCTTAATGTCTTCTATTACCTTCCCCTTCCTTTTTTTCTAGATATCTAATCAAACCATATATTAACGCTTTTATTTCATCAATTTCAACAAATAATTGTTAATTATTATGATAATTTAATTCTTTTGCTATAATTAACTGAGTATCAACCTCTGAAGCTGAACCCAAAGCAATATAAAGAAATCTAACAAATTCTTTATTTGAACCTCTATTTGACCCTTCAGCAATATTACTTGAAATTGAAACTACTGCTCTTCTTATTTGATTTACCAGACCAAATAATTCATGCTTAGGAAAACTTTCTGTTTCTTTATATATTAAAGTTGCAAAGTTTATTGATTTTGCCCAAGAATCTAATTTTTTATAATCTGAAATTTTATTTTTCATAATTATTTTCTTTACAGAATTCATCTGCCTACTGTCATCTGTAATCTGTCATCCATTCTCTGTTCAACTGTCGTCAGTAATCTGTCATACCGTCATCTTTCTTTTTCACTATCCTCTAACATCCGCTTCTTTATTTCGTTATAAAATACTTTTATAAAAACAAACACTATTCCAAAAATCCATCCAATAATTAAAAACAATAGAATAATCTTAAACTTTTTATTTTTATTACTCAAAATAGAATTTTCATTTAATACTGTTAAAACATTAAGTCTTTCGATTTTATCTTGAATATTCTTTTTTTCCATATTTAATGTTTGAATATCTATTTCAAGTCCTTTTTTTGTTTTTGAGATTAATTCAGTCTTTTTAATTTCATGTTCCTGATTTATATTTATAAGTTCATTTATTCTAAGTTCCATATCTTTTATTGAAGTCTCATAATTGTTGATGGTCTTAATAAGCTCAGTATTCTGATTCAGATTATATTGTAACAAATTAGAATATAACAAATATGTAGTCGACTCAGAATCCGTTGCTGAACTTTCTATTTTTCTCTGATACTCATTATTTTTATCAATATTTACAGAATAGAGTTTTCTATATTCATCAAGTGTCTTTTCTCTTTCTTTGATCTTGTCTTTTGTGATCTTTATCTCATCTTTTGTTTTTTGAATAAGAAAATCAATTTCTTTGATTCTGTTTGATATATTTTCAAGCTCAACGTTCTTTATTTTAATACTATTGTTTACACTTTCTATGGAGTTTAAAAAAGTTTTTTTTGCGTTATTCAAAGGATTTATAAATAACGACTCACCTTTTAAAGTTTTAAAGAAATATGAGGAGTAGTCATAAGTTTCTTTTGTATCATTAGTATATGAAGAAAATCTCAGCAAATTGGAATCTTTTTTCTTTTCTACTTCAAACAAGTAATTTCTTATATTTTCATCAAAATATAACTCAGATTCAATCCAATCAGATAATTCTGTAATATTTATAGAAGGTATTTGTGTGTTTTGATTAAAATCCTTTATACCATTTTTAGCAAAAAAGACCATTTTATAATCAGGAATTCTATATGCTGAATAGAATACACCTAATATCAGAAATATAATCGTAGAAATAAAAATAATTTTTTTATTTTTATATAATTTTGCAAACAACTCTAATAAGTCTATTTCATCATCAGGGTAATCATACCCGTGAGATGTGAGATGTGAGATGTGAGTAGAAGAATCTTTAGATTCATTGTTCTCACCGTCGACTGTTGTCCGTTGTCTGTTGTCTGAATTACTGTCATCTGTCATCTGTACTCTGTCATCTGATTTATCTTTCTTCATTTTTTTTCCTTTGTTTTTTTGTTTTAACAGTTTCGTTTTACCCTTCACGTTATTTCATACTCGTTTTTGATCTATCCCATCACGCTTTACGCTTAACGGTTTACGGTTTACGGAATTAATCATCTTCCATATTCATCATCAAATCTTTCGATATCATCTTCACCAAGATAATCTCCAACCTGGACTTCGATTAATATTAAATCTATTTTACCATTGTTTTCAAGTCTGTGTTTTTTTCCTATTGGAATATATATAGATTCGTTTGGTTTAACTATTGTCTCTTCTTCTCCTAAAGTAACAAGAGCTGTAACATTCACAACTATCCAATGTTCACTTCTATGCATGTGTTTTTGAAGTGATAGCCTGTTTCCAGGTTTTACCATAACATTCTTAATTTTATATCTATAACCTTCCTCTAAGACTGAATAGGTTCCCCATGGTCTGTGAACCGTTCTATGTATAAGAGATAACTCATGTTTTTCATCTCTGACTTTTTCCAAAAGTCTTTTTATTTTTTCGGAACTTCCTTTTTTTGTAATAAGAAGTGCATCTGGTGTATCAACTATTATCATATCATCAACATCTATTGTAGATATAGTTCTATTTTCTATAGAAAGCACCATATTATTGTGAGAATTCATATTTATATAATTATCATTTTTAGTATTTCCGTTTTCATCTTTAGGAATATAAGTATCAAGTGTGTCATAAGAACCTAGATCATTCCATGCAATATCAGCTTCAATGACTTTTACATCATCAGATCTTTCAAGAATAGCATGGTCTATACTAATCGAATCAATTTTTTCCATCGCTTCAAATGATAGTCTTATTACGCTTTCATCAAAAAACTGCCTTTTCTCTATTGATTCATCAAAAGCACTTTTACAGTTTTTATATAGATCAGGTTCAAGTGATTTTAAGTGATCAAGAATTACTCCAGCTTTACATACGATCATACCTGAATTCCAAAGATAATCACCCTGTTTTAAATATTCTTCGGCAGTTTCTTTATCAGGCTTTTCTTTGAATTTTTTAACATTAAAAACAGGGATTTGGGATTTGGATTCAAAATGGTTAGTAGTTTGTTGTTTGTTGTTGGTGGATTCTCTGTTTACTGTTAGCTGTTCACTGTTTACTGTTTCCTGTTTATTTAATTCCCCATTACACATTACACATTCCACATTGTTTCTATCGATTTCAATGTATCCATATTCAGTCTTTGGTTTTGTCGGTTTGATTCCAAAAAGGACTATATTTCCATCTCCGGCAAGTTCTTCAGCCTTTTTTACTACTATATGATAATTTTCCAATTTTTCTATCACATGATCAGACGGTGTTATAAGAACAATCTCATCTTTATCAAGACCCAAACAGGCTATTGCAATAGCAGGTGCGGTATTTTTACCAACAGGTTCAACAACATATCTGCTATCTTTAATATCAAGATCAAAAAGCTGATCATGAGCCATAAAAAACTGTTCCTCATTTGTAATTATAAAGAAACTTTGGGAAATATATTTATTTCTTATAAGTGTATCCTGAAAAAGAGAGGTATCATCTCTGAAACGACAAAACTGTTTTGTATACAATTTTCGAGAAATAGGCCACAATCTTGTTCCGCTTCCACCGCATAAGATTATATTTATCATCTTGTTTCCTGTTTGTTTTTTTATTAAAAATTATAATAACTTTTTTTCAATTATTTGTAAACAATGAAGCCGGGAATAGTGAACAGTGAATTGTGATTAGTTAAAAGCAAGAAGTAGGAAAAAG
>PKTG01000012.1 GCA_002869225.1 Candidatus Muiribacterium halophilum
GAGCAGATCTCTCCGGCAAATCTGTTTGAGGTTTTTGAGTTTGTATACGACCTCAAAGGGTCTTCTCTTTGATCTTATTTATTATTGTTTGTGAAATGCTTTTCCAGTTGTATTTTTTTGGATCTAGAAGTTTTGTCTTTTGGTATGATCTAATATAAAAGTCGATATCCGTCCTGAATCTGTAAAGTTTCTCTGAGAAGTCTTTGATATCTGGTTCTTTTGCGATGACGGTCTTTTCTTTATTACTGTAATCGAGGCCTTTTATTTCTTTCGGATTTGATTTTAATATGATTGAGTTGTCGGAGTTGCAAAAATCCAACTGACCTCCAAAGGAGTTCACTAAAACTGGTATTCCTAGTGATAAAGAGTCGAGTATTGAAAGACCGAAACCTTCTGAGTAGCTTGGTTGTAAATAGAGTTGTGTTGAAAGCAGTAGTTCTTTCATCTCTTCTCTTGAGTAGATCTTGTTTATTATTTTTATTCTTTTGTCGTCTTTGATTGATTCTTTTAAATCTTCCGTGGATATATCCCATGGAAATTTTCCTGGAAGGTAAGGAAATTTAATGGTTAGCGTTGTATCTGGGAAGTTTTTTATCGGAAACGCTTTTAAGAAAGCGTTGATCGTGAGTATGGGATTTTTCCTTTTTTGCGGCATGCATATAGTTAGAAAATTAAAAGGTTTTCTTTGGTATCTTTTGTTTAAGTTTGAGTTGGTTTTGGATATCGTCTGTTTAAAATCGGTGCCGTAAGGTGTTATAATAGTCTCTGTTGTTACTCCTGATCTTTTTAAGATGTCATCGTTGAATTTATTGGGAATCCAAATGAGGTCTGCGTTTTTGTTTAGATGATACGACCACGTTTGTGAGATTTCGGGAAATTCATATACGAAAGCTGCTATTACAAAATCGGAGTTCCTTTTATTTTTTAAGTTTGATGGAATATCGAATATTAAGTCGGCTTTAGCTTTTTTAAATAATGGTCTTTGAAGCTTTAAAAAAAGATCTTCTTTGTAAAGGAAGCCTCGTTGATGTATTAGGTTAACTGACTCTAAATCTTTCGAGTAATTATAGATATTTCGTGATATGAAAGCCCAGCTGGCTGGAGAATTTATTAAAGAGATTATATTCAAAAAAGTATTATTGTTTTGCATAAGTGTTTAAACCTCTCTTTCTGAGAGCTTTTTAGCTAGATCTGAAATTTTAATATTTGTTTCGGTTCTGGGTGCCTTTCTGAATTCTGGAAAGAATGATTTTGAATGATGACCGCCTTCGGCAATGAAAGTCGGCATTGCTATTTTGATGTTTCTTTTTTTTGTAATATCTTCTTTGGAGGATATTATTAGTTTTGTATAATGTTCGTCTTTTGATCTTTCGACGGCTTTTAATAGTTTTTCTGTAGAGATCTTGATTATTGATATTGTTGAATCGAAACCGCATGTATATGCCAGATCCTCTTTCGTTATGTTGCCTTCTATAAGCAAGGGGTTTAAAGTTGATGAGTTAACTAAGGATAGATTTGTTTTGGTAAGCTCTTGCATCTTTTTTAAAATGAAATCGGTTATTGGATTTGTGTTTTTTCTTTTGTAAGCAATGGTTGTTGGGATTTTAAATATTGTTTTTGATTTTTTTCTGTGTTTGTTTAAGATGTTTAGGAAGTCGCTTTGGAGTTCGCTTTCGTAAGTGTTTTTGAAATCTGTTGAGAACTCTTTTATACGACCTTTGTCTATTATTAACGAAAGACTTCCTACCAGGTCTCCGAATCCGCCTGATTGAAGGATCAATGTTTTGTTGATAAGAGTCGGAGCTTTAAGTCTGGTGTGTGAGTGGCCGCCGAAGATGATGTCTATTTCCGGTGCAGCTTCGGCAATTCGTATATCTTCGTTTAGCCCTACATGAGATAACAGTACTAAAAGGTCTACGTTTCTTCTTAGTTTCTTGATCTTGTGTATTATTACTCTTCCCTGATTTTGGTAATTGATGTTTTGGTCTTTCCCTTTCCCTGATATAGCTATAAAACCTGTCTTGACTCCTGAAAGGTCAAGGATTATCTCGTCTTTTATGTTTTCTATAAATTTCTGGTTAGTTATGTTTGATGATAGTTTTGTGGGATATATTCCTTTTAAAAAAGATTGAGGTAGTGAATCTATTATATCTACATCGTGGTTTCCTGGGGTCCAGATGTCAATGTGCTTTTTTAAAAGTTCGGCTGTGAGATTTGTATAGAAGTTTTCTGAAAATGTGTCTCCTGTATCGATTGTCAATGGATTGTCTATCTCTTTTTTTAGTTCTGTTATGGTGTTGAAGGCGAGTATGTTTCCGTGAAGATCGTTAGTGAAAAGAAAGTTTATCCTTTTCATATTTCTAACTCTGCTGTTCCTTGGAAAAACGGTTTCATTTCGACAATAACCGGGGAATTATAATTATCAAATATGTATTTATTATTTGCTAAAGTGTAATCAAAACCTTTTCCAACAATATATTCTAGAGGTTCGAGATTATTAAAGATGTTTCTGAAATATATTGTTGTGGTGTTCTTGAATGTTTTCTTGTTTATTTTATAATCTGTTTCATAATGATATATTTCTCTGAAATATGTAGATGGTATTAAAAGAAGATCTTTTTTATCGCCATATGTATCCTGATAAATATAAAATGTCTTATCACCTTTTCTTGCATAACCACATATCATTACGGCATGAGCGCTGGTCCTTAGCTCACTTCCCATATATCTTAAACCGATTCCGCCAACTAGAAATCTATTAGAGAGTATGCTTTTTTTGATCTTAATAAAATCATGATGTATTTTTTCAGGAACAGAATAATCTGTTCTTAGTTCACTTAGCTTATTGAGGTATCTGAAATTGGATTTTTTAAAATAATTATTTGGTATATAAGGATCATATATTCTTTCCGGAAGTTTATACAGCATTTTGGGGATTTCCATTGCTGATTTAAGAGAGTAAGCTATTCCATCTTTTGTTACGGGATCGGTTATGAAAAATTCTGACATTATCTTAAATCTATCATTTGTTTTGGAGAGTTCTCTGTAACACAATTCTAAAAATCTAGGAGAAGTCCCTTTTATTTTTTTTCCGTTAAGAAAATCAGTGTAATTGTTTAGATTTTTTGGAGCCATCTTAAAGACAATATTATCAATATAGGATGAAAGAGTATAAAAATAACATTTATAAGCCGGGTTCTGTGGATTTCCTGAAAAAGCAAGATCGTTATCAGATTTTAAACTGTTTATAAAATCAATCTGTTTTTTGGTGTCTATCATGTTTTTAGCTTTTAAAAACGGTTTGTTATAATAAAATTCGTCAAATTCATCTTTTTTTAGTTCTTCAATAGGTATTCCTGTAACCAGATTAGCAAATGGAGTGTTATAAGCTTTTAATTTAAAAGGATAAGCTTCGCGGTCTTTGGATATCTTATCAAATAAAAAAACTGGTATATCAACCTTATTCCTTAATTTAAATATATCAAGAGGATTTCCCTGAAGGTCATAATACCATTGATAGATCTTATCGATATCCTTGTCAAATAGTATGTACATACCAGGATTCTCTTTTGTTTCAACTGCATACATATAAATATCCTGTTGATATTTTATTTCCATGTATCTATTAAATGTCAAACGGGGAATCTTTTTAGAGTTTTTGAGTAAAGAGTTTAGTATCTCATGCTGTTTAAAGAAATAATCAAGTCTGTTCTGAATCTTTTTATCAAGATCTGTTGGCTGAGAAAATACTATGTTTGAGATTAATAGCAACATATATATTAGTAATAGAAGTGATTTTTTCATAGATAATGACTTATAACTCTTAAAGCTATAGAAAGTGCTCCTTTATTCTTTTTTATCATCTCAACGGCTCTGTTTTCTATCTCAAGGGATTGATCTGGATTTTTAAGGAAATAATTTATTCCATCATATAACTGTGTCTTATCCTCAATCAAAAATCCACATTCAAATTTAAGTGCTTGTTCTTTTATAAATTCAAAGTTAAACATATTTGGTCCAAAAAAAGTAGGAATACCATATTTTATTGATTCTAATATATTATGTCCTCCTGTATTTGATATACTTCCTCCTATGAAAGCGATATCCGCAAGACCGTAGATAAACTTTAACTCTCCAATAGTATCAAGTATTATTATATCCGTATTTTCTGAAGGAGTATCTTTTATTTTCGATTTAAGAATAAAATTCAGACCAAAACTTTTGATTATTTTTATTATCTCATCAAT
Organism: Candidatus Muiribacterium halophilum; assembly: GCA_002869225.1. Lineage (GTDB taxonomy): Bacteria > Muiribacteriota > Muiribacteriia > Muiribacteriales > Muiribacteriaceae > Muiribacterium > Muiribacterium halophilum. Next base: position 4,248 of record PKTG01000012.1, read on the forward strand.
TCGTTTAAGATGTCTTGGTGCGATAATACCTGTTATATTTTTATCTTCTTTTTTGAGCTCTGATAATACTTCGATGAATATCTCGTCTTCTCCCTGATGTGTCGAACCAGCAATTATTACTTTATGTTCTTTTGGTATTTTAAGCTCAAGATCAATATTTTTTTCTGACTTAGAGTTTTCGGATTCAATAAGTGAGTCAAATTTCAGATTTCCCATTAACATTGTTTTTTCATCGCTTGCCCCCATATTGATCATACGCTGAAGATCGATATCGCTTTGCATAAGCAATGTATCATAAATATCCAAACAGTCCTTAAGACCTATAAGATATTTGAACCTCATATAATTTTTATAGGATTCAGGAGATATTCTACCATTTACTACCATGATAGGAATGGATAAACTATGACATGTGTGTAAAAAATTTGGCCAGATCTCTGTTTCTGCCATGATTATGATGTATGGTTTAATCCTTTTTAAAAATCTAATACAGTTCTTTCTAAAATCCAGTGGAAAGAAAATATGATCTACTCTATCCTGAAAAGTCTTTTTTACCATTTCTTTTCCAGTTGTAGTAACAGTACTTATAGTGATATTATGTCCTTCAAGTAAAAGCTTTTCCACCAGCGGTTTTACGGCTTCAGTCTCACCCACTGATACTGCATGTATCAAAATGTTCTTTTTTGTTTTATCCTGATCCGGATTATAATATTTAAATTTTAATCTCTTACTTAGATGGATAGCTCTTTCCTTTTTAAAAAAATATAAGACTACTATAAATAAAGGAAATATAGTGTATCTAAAAAGATTTAATATTATATTATAAATAGTCATCTTTCTACCGCTACTAGTGTGCTAAGTCCAGGTATTTCAATGTTTCTGGTATCTTTGTATTTTCCGGTTGACTCAATTCCACTCAGTATTACATTCCAATTACTTTTCATTTTAAGAACTGTTTTTTTTCTGGATGCATTATGACATACAAGCACTCTTGTACCTTTATAATTTATAGTGTAGGCAATCAGAGAATATTCCGTTTTCATGATTGTGATCGATTTCAAGACATCCTGTTTAGATTCCAATCTAAAATGTGGATATTCTTTTTTTATTCTTATTATCTTTTTAAAATAATCGAACATCTTATAATTTTCTTCTTTTTGTTTCCAACGTATCATGTTTATTTTGTCAGGAAGATTATATGAATTGTGTTCACCATCTTTTGTTCTTAAAAATTCGTATCCTGAATGTATAAAAGGGATTCCTTCTGAAAAAATTATTATTCCAGCAGAAAGACATTGTCTTAACATATATTCCTTTTCATTGGCTTCGGGAAGTACTTTTTTTAATTTATCATAAAATGTCATGTTATCATGACAGGTGACGTAGTTTATAGTCTCTAAAGGAGAGTTGGCAAAATCTTTAAGTCCGCCGAAAATCCCTTTGATAACATCGTTTTTAGTTGATATATCCCCTGTTGCGAATCCTTTTATATCTCCATCAGGATCACCTTTTACTGCGTTTCTTAATAGGTCGTTAAAGACACTGATTCCTGTTCCTTTCTGTGCACCCTTATAGAAAGAGATATTATCAGGTAGTGATGAACTACCTCCTTTCCAAGGTTCTCCATAGAGTAAAACATCCTTGTATATCTTTCTCAGTCTTTTATCTATCATCTTCATTGTCTCAATATCATGAAGAGCCATTAGATCGAATCTAAACCCATCGACTTTATACTGTTTTAAAAAATATGAAAGAGAATCTATCATGTGTTTTCTGAACATCTTATGCTCACTTGCCGTCTCGTTACCACATCCAGAGCCATTTGAAAAAGAACAATCGTTGTTTATCCTGTAGTAATAATATGGAACTGTCTTTGCAAGCGGAGATAGAGTTGAAGAGTAAGTGTGATTGTACACTACATCAAGTACAACACCTAAACCAAGTTCATGAATGTTTCTGATCATTTCTTTGACTTCATAAACTCTTTTTTCAGGATCATCGGCATCAGTTGAATAAGAACCCTCCGGTATAAAATAATGAAAGGGGTCATAGCCCCAATTGAAAGGTTTATCCGGTTTTGTCTCATCAATTGATGCAAAATCCATTATTGGTAGTATATGTATATGTGTTGCACCCAGATCCCTGATATGTGAAATACCGGTGCTAATATTTTTATTTGTTTTTAAATAAGTATCCTTTAGACCAAAACCTTTGTATGTACCTTTGTATTTAGAAGTAGATCCTTTATCCATGGTAAGATCTCTGATATGAGACTCATATAATATTGATTTATTTTTTTGTATTTCAGGTCTTTTGGAATCTGAAAAACCTTTTGGTCCAGTATTTTCTATATCTATAACAGCACTATATTTTCCGTTTGCACTTGAAGCAAAAGCCCAAGGATCTGGTGAGGTTATTTTTACTGAGTATTGGTTCATCTCATAGAGATAATAATAACCTTTGAGATCTTCAGATACTTTTACCTCAAATATCTTTCCGTTCTTCTTCATGTGAATGTTTTTTCTATCTTTTCCTTTAAGATCCTTAAATAGTATAAGATCCACATTCTTGCTCACTGGTGACCATAATCTAAATGTTGTTGAATCTTTATGATAATCATATCCTAGCCAACCATCAAAGGTATATTCCGGTTTATCTAATATATCGTATGCTATCGCTTGTTTGGATTTAAAACCCTCCATATTCACGGTGTATTTGATTTCAGGTCTTAAAGGTTCAAGTGTCTTTAAATATACATTTGAAGTTTTGTATTGTTTGTTTTTAATTGTCAGATTTTCCCCTTCAGGAAACCACAAGGTGTTAGAAGATTTATGTACAACAAATTTAAATTCGACTTTATCGTTTATCTGATTCTTACCAATTCCATTTTTTTTGGTTATCTGAAATACATCGTTGTTTTCTTTTAATCTCCAATCAGAAGAAGCTTCTTTCCAACCGTTACTACTCGTTGCTAAAAACACTGATCTTATTTCAGATGGTTTTAGATTAAAATCTTTTGGATCAAAAGTGATATTAATATTATCCGAATCTTTTTCAAAGAATCGTTTTTGGGGTTTTATATCATCGTTAAATAGTTTTTTTACATCTATGTTTCTTCCTTCATCTGATCGTATAATCACTTCTTGAGGATTTTTTAGAGAGATTGGTCTTGTAAGTTCAACCATTATAATATTCTTGTCTTTTATTATTGCTGATAAAATTCGATCTGTCGTGTCCACTTCTTCCCTCCTGCTATAAATGTTTCTATCTCCTTGCAGTAAATAGAATTCCTGACCATTGGTGTTAATATTTATATATCTATCCATTGGTACGTCTTTTTCTTCCCAGTTTCCTTTTCTAATAATAAATCCATATCTTGTTGGTATCTTATCGAGATCTATTTTTGCCAAGACTCCATAATCGTCTTTTTCATTGAATGGAATACTTTTTCCTGGTTTTCCATCTTCCCAAAGCCATATGTTCCAGTCATCATATATACCGTCAAAACGATGATATCTAAGGCTGAAATTGTTGCTGAAAGTCAACGATGCTGACAAAAATATAAATAATATGATAATGAACTTTTTCAATGGTCTCTCCTTATTGAGATAATAAGCTTTTGAATAGAATGGTACCCCCGAGAGGAGTCGAACCTCCGACCTGCGGATTAGGAATCCGTCGCTCTATCCTACTGAGCTACGGGGGCACATCTAAAAAAAACTATCACATCTCAGATGAATTGTAAAGAGGTGACATTGCTCTCAGTCTCTCTACTGTAAATTTAAGTTTTTCTTTTACGAAATCTATCTCTTCCTGAGTATTTAATGGTCCTAATGAGAATCTAACGCTTGAATGAGCAAGCTCTTCTTTTACGCCTAAGGCTGTAAGTACTGGTGAAGCTTCCAGTGAATCTGAAGAACATGCAGAACCAGTTGATACAGCTATCCCAAAATGATCTAGCATTAGTAGTAATGATTCTCCTTCAATAAATTCAAAGGAAATATTTGTTGTGTTATAAAGTCTGTGTTCTCTTGAGCCGTTGACATATGTATTTGGTATATTTTTCAGGATAAAATCCTCTAGATCATCTCTTAAAGCTGCTATTCTTTTGCTATCTTTTTGCTGAAGGTTTATTTCAAGTGCTTTACCCATTGAGATTATTCCAAGTGAGTTTTCTGTACCAGCTCTAAGCATTCCTTCCTGATGACCTCCGTGAATCAATGGACATATATGGTTGGCACATCTCATATAAAGACCACCTGTTCCCTTTAAAGCGTTGAATTTATGACCTGAAAATGTAAGGAAATCAACCCCCAGTTCTTTTACATCTATTGGCATCTTTCCAAAGACCTGAACAGCATCGGTATGGACTTTTATTCCTTTTTCTTTGGCTATAGCTATGATATCTTTTATTGGCTGTATAGTACCGATCTCATTATTTGCCCACATAACGGATATAAGTACAGTATTTTCTCTTATCTTTTCCTTAAGTTCTTCGAGGTCTATTCTACCGTCTTTTCCAACTTTAAGATAAGTTATATCTCCGCCGAGCCCCTCAATACATCTTGCAGTATTTGCAATTGAAGGATGTTCTATTACAGTTGTTATGATATGTGGTTTACAGCTTAGTGCAGAACATGTAGTACCGCAGGAGGAAACTCCTTTTAAGACAAGATTATTTCCTTCTGATGCACCGCTTGTGAAAATTATCTCTTTTGGATCAGCATTAAGATAATCAGCTATTATTTTTCTTGAGTTCTCTACTTTTTCTCTTGATCTTTGACCAAAAGAATGTTTAGATGAAGCGTTTCCAAAGATCTCAAGGGATTCTATTATTTCCTGTTTGACTTCAGGAAGAAGTGGTGTTGTAGCATTATTATCCAAATAGACTTTCATATTTCCTCCTAAAGACTACAATATTTATTTAAAAGTTTTTCAACTTTCTCTCTACATCTTTCACCTTTACATGCTCCGGTAGTTACACCTGTCTTCTCAATTACCTGTTCCATTGTAAATGCACCATGAGCTATAGCATGTTCAACAGTCTTCATGTCAATACCAAGACATTGACATATTATCTCATTTTCCTCTTCTCTATGGATTCCTTCATAGTCATCAAGGGCTTTGTTAATGGCATCAGCAGCAAGCACAGAGCAGTGGATCTTCTGTTTTGGAAGTCCACCTAAAGCCTCGACTATTGCCTGATTTGTAAGTTCTCTCGCTTCTGAAATGTGTTTTCCTTTGATCATTTCTGTGGCGATAGAACTCGTAGCTATTGCAGCACCACAACCAAAAGTCTTAAAAGTTACATCCTGAATTATTCCATTTTCATCTATCTTCAAAAATATCTTCATGATGTCTCCACATGCTGCATTTCCAACTTCGCCAACAGCTGAAGCATCTTCTATTTCTCCAACGTTTCTGGGATTCATAAAATGATCCATTACTTTTTCGTTATAATCACCCATTATTGCCTCCACTTTACAGTACTTTATTTCCTTCAGAATTATGATACACCTGTTGAGAAATACAGTCAATAAAGAACAGTATAAACAGAGAACTATGAATAGATAAGAAGCACGATACATCGATAAGAGCCGACTAAGCGTAAGACGTAAAGCGTGAAGGGTAAAAGGAAATGCGAAGAACTACGAAAGAACACGAAGAAGCATGATATTTCGCAAAGTCGTTAAGTCGATTAGTCGGGATGTTGATTTTTAGCTTTTCTACTTTCTACTCCCCTTTTTCTACTTGCTGCTTTTTTTGATAAGTAGAAATATTAAAAAGGGAGCTCCAAGACTAGATGTTATAATTCCGATTGGAAGTTGAGATGTCTTAAGAAGCATCCTGGCAAAAATATCACATAGAGAAAGAAAAGTACCTCCCGCAAATACACAGGCTATCGATAGTTGTATATGTCTCATCTTCATAATGAGTTTTACAAGATGTGGTATTATAAGACCTACAAATGCAATAGGTCCACAAACCGATATTATTCCACCTACAGAAAATGATATTAGTATAAAGAAGATCTTTTCTATCTTCTCTGTATCAACACCTTTACTATAAGCGAAATCTTTACCGAAGATTATAATATCAAGTTCTCTATAATAAAACAGTACTACTCCGAGACTTACTATCAAGAAAGGCATCGCTCTTAAGACCGGTGCATAATCTATTACATCTAAAGTTCCCATCGTCCATCTTGCCATCTTAAAGGAATCTGTTATATCCCCAAGATAATTCAAAAGAAGTATCATGCTGGAGGCAAAGAAAGAAAAAGCTATACCTGAAAGAAGCATTGTATAACTTCTGTCTGTTTTTTTAAGTCTCATCATACTTACTATGAAGAATACCGATAATAATGAACCTGCAAATGCTCCCAGAAAGGAAGCTGATACCCCGAATATCTCGAAGTGTATATTTGCTTTTATTATTATAGCAGCTCCTAAAGATGCCCCCGAAGCAACTCCTAGAGTAAACGGTGACGCCAATGGATTTTGGAATATTGTTTGAAATGAAAGACCTGCTATTGATAATACAGCACCGGCAATAAAACCTAAAAGTAATCTTGGTAGTCTTATTTTAAAAAATATCTCTTTTTCTCTTATATCGCTAAGATCGGTGGTGAAATAGGAGAATATGGCTAATAGTAATACACACAATGATATAAATAGGAAGAGTTTCATAGTATCTTTGTTGGATGGCATATATATTCTCCGTTATTATTTTTAAATACGTGAAACTCAACTCCGTATAGATCTGAAAGCATATTATCTTTGAATTCTTCACTATTACCTTTAAAGATTATTCTTCCATCATCTAAAGCTATTATATTATCTGCCATATTAAGTACATGATTCATATTATGACTTATTACTATTGCTGTCTTTTCGGTGTCTTTTATTATTGTTGATAGAAGACTGATAAAACCATTTTCTGCTCCAGGATCAAGTGCTGTCCCAGGTTCATCCAGTATAAGATAATAAGAATCCTGTACAATAGCTGATGCAAGCATTAGTTTTTGAAACTCTCCACCGGATAATGTACGAACGTTCCTGTTTTTCAGATCAAGCATATCTGTTAGCTCAAGTGCGTTGTTTATTAACTCTTTATCAAGGTTTCTGTTTGTAATATGAGAGTATCTTGAAAAGTTAAGGAACTCGTTTACTTCAATATCATAGTTTATAAATGTCTTCTGCGGAATATAACATACTTTTCTAGCGAATTCTTTTCTTGAAATATCAGTAATGTTTTTCCCATCGATATTTATCTCGCCTGTATAGTCTTTAATTAGAGAATTTATACATCTTAATATTGTGCTTTTGCCTGAACCGTTTTTTCCTACAATAAAAGTAATATCACCTTTTGGAATATTTACAGATATATTTTTTAATATATTAAGATAACTTAGGTCTTTTATATTTATCATATTTAAAATAATTGAAGGTTATTATCTTCGGGAAGCTCTCCAAAACAGTTTTTCTCTTTTAGAAGGTTCATAACATTTTTATTAAGTCCACATCTCTTAGCTAGATCTATTTGTGTCTTAAAAGGTACTTCTTCTCTTTCCTCTACTATCTTCAGTGCAGCTTTTTCACCAAGTCCATCAAGAGAAGTAAGTGGACATCTCAGTTTTCCTTCTTCTCTAAGATATCTGGAGTAATGTGATTTATAAATATCCACTTCTAAAAATTCTATTCCTCTTTCCATTGCTTCGTATGCTACTTCAAGATAACCTAAGGAGTTTTTTTCAGTTGTAGTCATCTCATTTCCGAGATTTTTAAGGTTATTGATCACGGATTCAAGATATTCTTTACCATTTACAAGATGAGTTGAGTTTACTGAGTTAAAAGCTCTTACTCCAAAATATGCACTGTAAAATTCTAGAGGATAATAGACTTTGAACCATGCTATCCTGAATGCCATTACGACATAAGCTACCGCATGAGCCTTTGGAAACATATATTTGATCTTTTTACAGGAGTCTATATACCAATCCGGGACGTTTTTATCTTTCATTGCTTTTTCCATCTCCGGGGTAAGACCGCGACCTTTTCTGACACTTTCCATTATTGTGAAAGCCTGTTTTTTCTCAAGTTCCATATTTATAAGGTAGTTCATTATGTCATCACGTACAGATATAACAGTAGCCAGCTCTGCATTACCTTCTTTTATAAGGTCCTGAGCGTTGTTAGTCCATACATCTGTACCATGAGAAAGACCGGATATTCTGATGAGCTCCGTGAATTTCGTAGGATGGGTCTCAGAAAGCATGTTTTTGACAAAGTGTGTACCAAACTCCGGTATAGCATTTGAATCTACTTCTGTAAACTGTCTCATAGTCTTTTTATCATCAAGAGGAATGGTATAAATATCAACACCTGTCATCTCTACTAGATGTTTTATTATTGTCGGATCGTCATGCCCCAGCATATCAAGTTTAACCAGTTGTTCATCCATGACATGATAATCGAAATGTGTTGTAATAACACCACTATTTTTTTTATTAGCAGGGAAATTTACAGGTGAAAAATCATATATCTCTTTGGTCTTATGTACTACGATAATACCTCCAGGATGCTGGCCTGTGGTCTTTTTGACACCTTCAAATCCTGTCATAAGTCTTATCTGTTCAGAGCGAGGAAGTTCCTGTGCTTCACCATCAGGACTGATCTTTTCCAGATATTTTTTTAAATACATCGCACACTGTCCTTCTTTTAACATTGAAAGTGTACCTGCTTTAAAAGTATTATCTTTTCCGAAAAGTTCTTCAACGTATTTATGTATAGTAGATTGATATTCGCCTGAGAAGTTAAGGTCGATATCTGGAATCTTATCTCCTTCAAATCCCATAAATACCTGAAATGGAATATTAAAACCGTCTTTTATTAATTTCTCACCACATTTGGGGCAGTCTTTGTCATCAAGGTCAACACCTACAATATCAATATTTTCAAAAAATTCAGAATATTTACAGTTTTTACATACATAATGAGGTGGCAACGGGTTAACCTCTGTTACGTTTGAAAATCTAGCTACGACAGAAGAACCGACTGAACCTCTGGAACCAACCAGATAGCCATCCTCAAGTGATTTTCCAACTAGAAGGTGTGCAAGATAAAAAAGAGTTGAGAATTTATATGTTGTTATGGAATGTACTTCCAGTTCTATCCTATCCTCAACTATCTTCGGAAGTGGATCCCCATACCTTTCTTTAGCATTTTTGTAAACCATATCAAGAAGTTTATCTTCAGCTTTTTCTATCGTTGGAGGATGAAACCCACCTGGAATTGGCTGAATTAATTCTATTTCATCTGCTATTTTATTTGGGTTTGTTATACATATTTCTTCTCTTTTTTCATCTGATAGGTAAGAGAATTCTTTTAACATCTCATCTGTAGTCCTAAAGTAAAGTTCTGGTTGAAACATAAAATCCTTAAACCCTTTATTAGCAAGAAGGACTTTACGAAATTCTCCCTGAGATCTTTCGATGAAATGAGCATCGCATGTTGATATAACGGGTTTATTATATTTTTCGCCTAATCTGACGATCTCGAGATTGAGATCTATAAGATCCTGATCGTCTTTAACCCAATGATTTTCGCTTCTTATCATAAATCGATTGTTTGTTATAGGTTGTATCTCCAGATAATCGTATCTTGATATTATCTCTTCTATTACTTCTTCCGATTCTTTGTTGTATATTGCCTGAAAAAGTTCACCTCTTTCGCAGGCGCTTCCAATAATAAGACCCTCTCTATATTTTTCTATATCTTCCTTCATTATAAGTGGTCTATAATAAAATGTATTTATATGAGATGTGGATACGAGTTTATAAAGGTTTTTTCTGCCAATATCAGTTTTTATTAGAAAGATAATATGTCTTACATACTTTCTTCCTTCTTTGGTATTAAACTTTTCAGGGTCACCAGTATATAAATAACCTTCCATGCCAAAGATTGGTTTAATATCATTGTTTTTACACGCTTTATGAAAAGTAGGGAATCCTTGTACAACACCATGATCAGTTATAGCTACAGCTTTATGTCCCCAGTGAGCTGCAAGTGCAACGAGTTCGTTTATATCACATGTAGCATCGTCCATAGACATCTTGGTATGAAGATGAAGTTCTACTCTTTTTGTAGGATGATTATCCATTCTAAGCATTGGTTGGCTTTCTGTATGATTATCTAGAAAAAGCACATTCTCTTTTGAAAATGTATCATATTTCACTCTTCCCTGTACACTTATCCATTTGCCAGGCTTAGCGATCTTTTTTTCAAACTCAGCAAACTTTTTACATATTAGAGCAGCGCTATGACTATCAGCGATTACAAAAGAATGGATGTATCTACCGTTTCTGGTCTGTTTTACATCTTCATAATAAAGGATCTTTCCGCTTGTCTCTACGTTTTCATTTGCTTTTATGTTTCCTATATCTTTTTGTTTGTATTTTCTATTTGAAAATCTTTTATTATTACTATTGTCCGAAACCTTAGGTTTATTTAAGGGCTTCTTTTTAGGTGCAGGCTTTGGTATTGATATTTTAGGTTCTATTTTTGGTCTGTTCTCTTCCATATGTTTGTTGATCAAGTCAGAATCATCAAAAAAAGAAAGGTTGAATCTGATATCTTTAATACCGGAATGTCTTTTGAAAAGTTCAACAGCATGTCTTTCTATATCTGAAAATATGCTTCTTATTGTATTAAAATAGTTTTTTCCTATTTCAATAGATAGTATGTTTTCTTTAGAAGAAATATTTCTTGTAAATCTTGAAAACTCGCGTGTTCTTGAACTAAACTTCTTTATGTTTTCAAAGAGTTCTTTTGAATATTTTTCAATGAGTATATGCTGATCTATGATCCTTATATCCACTTCCATATTATCCGGTACAGTTGGGAAAAAAGAAAGTATGTTTTTTTCAATTGATGAGGTATCGATTATTGATGATTGTTCCTTATCCGAAAAAAGGTTCAGACTTATACTTTTCTTTTTTGAATTTACGATAAGTTCATGATTGGATATATGACTATATATATCATCACCTAAGATCTCTTTTAGGTATTCATCATCAAGTTCTATACGATATGAGCTCATTTAAACCCTCTTTTTAGCTTATCTCGAAAAAAGTATCGAGTTTTGTCAGTTTAAAAAGTCTTAATATCTTAGGTGGAGTGTTGATTATTTTAAGTTCACCACCGACACTAAGTATCTCTTTCAGTTTTCTGACAAGAGCACCCATACCAGCCGAATCTATGTATTTAAGATTAGTAAAATCAAGAATAATATCAAAATCTTCTCCTGAAAATTCTGAAAGTTTATTAAGAAGTTCATCAGAATTATTGATTGTAATATCTCCATCTATATGGAATATTATCTCATAGTCTTTTTTGTTTTCAACGATCTTGATATCCATAAAGTTACCCTCATCAGATTTTTTTGGAAAAAATATTTTTATTGTCTAGATTATATAAAAAAATTGATTATTCTTCAAATAAGATTTTGAAAATTCTTTCTAAACGTCCCAACGTCACTTAAGTATAAATAGCTATATCGTTAATAATACAGTTTCTAAGATTTTCTACTTCGATATTATAAATATCACCAGAAAATTCTTTTATCTGTACTTTTTCAACATATTTTTCTTTAAGTACCTTTTCTTTTCTGTTATATACTGCCATTTGCATCGTTCTTCTGATATGTGAGGCAGGGAAAAAGAAAAATGGAGTTGATGTAGTAAGTTGAGATCTCATTATTATTTCTAGATCTTCAAAACTCGCCAGCACATTTGCAAAGTTAACGATCTCATCATAATCATTTCTGGTAGTGTTAATGTTCCATGCACTTTTATTAGCAGGATCAAGAAGACTTGTCTTCCCGAAATTTATCTTGTTATGATCGATGTTGACGAAGATCCTATGTGGATGCCATTTATCATCTTCTTCAAGTTCTTTATTACCAAACATTATTAGCGTAAGCAATCTTGTTCCGAACTGTTTGTTAGGTGCGATAAAATATGGGTAATCCTTGTACATGTTAAGGTCTTCTAAAACCTGAAAAGCTCTTTCATCAGTAGGTATTATATTAAATATTCTATCAAGCAACTCCTGTGGAAAATTAAATTTATCATTTTTGGCTTCAAAATCTGTCATTGGAATACCGTATTTATACGAGTAGATATGTTGCATAAAGTTAGCTTCAGTCTCATCGTGACAGATATCCAAAATAAAATGTTTATCTTCATAATTTATATGATGTTTATTTAATCCACGAATATCGGTTTCCTGTCCTATTCTCCATCCAATATCCTCTCTTTTTATAAGAGTGATAAAATAGTTTGTGCCACTTGTATCAAATTTAGAGAAACATACCTGTTTAGGTAGGACTTTAATCTTTTTTCTACCCTCAATGTTTATTTCAACTATAGGTCCGGAATATTTTTCTTTTTTTAAAGATCGTATCTTAGTAGGTATGACATTTCCAAATCCACAACAACTAAGAAGAGTATCTTTTTCTTTTAATTCTTCTATTCCAATATATCCATTTTGAGTAAGAATATCGTTTCCTGAAACCAGTCCTTCGAGAATTGCTGACATCTTATAGATCCTCCACCGTATTATAAAAACTAAATCATATCCAGTAAATATCTCTTTATTATAGTGTTAACTGGTATTTTATCAGTTAATTAAGTGAAAGACAAAAAATTATCGATATATATTATATAGCTGAAATATAAGAGAGAGTGAAATGAGGTGCTTTATATGAATAAAAAAATCAATAACACATTATTTATGTATAACAAAGAGCTTAATGAAAATGAGCAACTTGAACTTTATACAATGCTTTATGATTCATATGATTCGGATTATCTATCCAGACTGTTTTTTAACTCTGAAGATAATATATTAAAAAGAGCTATAAGTGTGATCCTAAATCTAAGAAAAAACGAAGATGACCTTCTTTTTTTTATAAACACCGTATTCGATAAAGACCCTGAGATCAGATTAAACTCTCTATTATATTTACGTGAAATGGATTTTTTTACAAAGAATATTTCTCTTCTTGAAGATTTTATAGAAAAAGAAACAGATAAAAATCTAATCAATATTGCAAAGTTTTTAAAAGAAGATCTAAATGTTAATGTCTCTCAGACAAAAGAGACTGAACAGATAAAAGAGGAATCTAAGATAATAACTATTGAGCAGCATTTTAAAGAAAAGAAAACTGAAGTTGTTGTTAAAAAAACTGAAGATAATGAAAAAGATATAAATACAGAAGAGGTTGTTAATAACGAAGTATATGAATTTGTAAAGAAGAATATTGATAGTGAAGACAATATTGTACTTATGAATTTGTCATTTAAAATTAAAAATGAAAGATTTCCTTCAAAAAAAGAATTTATCTTAAGACTTTTAAAAAGAGTGGAAAGCCATGCGGTAATAAAGAATCTTCTTCTTGGACTAAATACTGAAGATATATCTCAACCATACAGACGAGAAGTCTGCAGTATTCTTTCAAAGAAGACTTTCTTTAACGAATTAAAATATGATCTACAGATGTTGAAGTTCTATGAAGTAAACGAATTTATGGGGAATCCACAGAGACCAGGATTTTTAAAAAGATGTGCTCTTTTTATGTTATCGACCTTCGGGATCTAATCCATATAAAATTCTTTTAGTTTTTTGCTTCGACTTGGATGACGCAGTTTTCTGAGAGCTTTGGCTTCTATCTGCCTTATTCTTTCTCGTGTCACCCCGAAGATCTGTCCAACTTCTTCAAGAGTTCTTGGACAACCATCGTTAAGTCCAAATCTATATTTAATGACCTTTGCTTCTCTTTCTGTAAGAGTCTCAAGAACTCCATCAATCTGTTCCTTTAAAAGTGTTTTGAAAGCAGCAAAATCAGGTGATATTGCGTTTTTATCTGAAACGAAATCACCAAGATGGGAATCATCTTCTTCTCCGACAGGAGTCTCAAGAGATACAGGTTCCATAGATATTTTGAGTATATTTTTTATCTTATCTACAGGCATTCTTGCTGCCTGAGCGAGTTCTTCAACGGTTGGTTCTCTGCCGAGGTCCTGCATGAGATTCTTTGATATCTTTCTGATTCTGTTTATTATCTCAACCATATGAACAGGTATTCTTACTGTTCTTGCCTGATCAGCAATAGATCTTGTAATCGCCTGTCTTATCCACCAGATAGCATATGTTGAGAATTTAAAACCTTTTTTATATTTGAATTTTTTGACTGCACGGATAAGTCCCTGGTTACCTTCCTGAATAAGGTCTAAAAACAATAGGCCTCTTTTGGTATATCTCTTTGCGACACTTACAACCAGTCTGAGGTTTGCTTCGATAAGTTTTTTTTCAGCTTCCTTATCACCTTTTTCGATCCTTTTAGCAAGTTCAACTTCTTCTGCTGCAGTTAGAAGCGGTGCCTGTCCAATACCTTTCAGGTACATCTTAACCGCATCCAGACTTCTTATATCAACTTCAGCTTTTTTCTTTTTTGTAGCTTTTTTCTTTTTTGTAGATTTTGTTTTTTTGGTTTTCTTTTCACTTACTGAATCATCATCATCAGGATTATCTATATCATCAGGGATATCTAAGTCTCCATCGATAAAATCGGCATCTATTACAAGCTCCTCATCTTCATCAATATTATCCTGTTTAACATCATATTCTATTTCGGATAGGTCGATCTTAGCCGCTTTTTTCTTTTTTGGACTTTCTTCTTTATCTCTACCCTTATCTATATATTTTTTCAGCAGTTCAAAATTTAAATCAACCAATTTATTTCTCCTCTACTTAACTTTTTTTTCCAGTTCTATATTTATTTCTTTGATCCTGTTAGCCAGGAAAATATATTCATCTTCTTTATCCTGTGTCAAGTTTTCTGAAATCTCATCGAGTTGTCTCTGAAGACTTTTCTTTTCCTCCTCCAATCGATTTCTTTCAATACTTATAAATATATTTTCAACTTCCTGCTTTACAGATTCAAGCTCCTTATAGGTATCTTCTTTACTAAAAGCATCTTCTCTTGTAATAATATCTTTATATGGTGCAGGAATATCCAACTCCAATAATTCTGCAACATTTTTTCCCATATGTAAATAAAAAATAATATTTTTTAGATTAACATCCTCAATTATCTTGTAATACTTTCGAAAAATAATGTCAAGAGCTTCTTTGTTTTTTAATGCCATTAACAGTATACGCCTGGAAAAATCATTGATTTTTGCTATCTTATGACTTGTATTATTTATGTTTGTGAATTTTTTATTTTTCTTTTTTTCTTCTTTGACTTTTTTTTCTACCTGTCTTGAGATCTTTATATTAAAATGATTTTCTAATTGCTTTTTATATTCGTTAAAAATAACAGGATCACCGATTTTCATCAGAAAGTCTGTCGCTTTCTTTGCATTTCTACTCTTTACATATATATCTTTATCCTCTTTCATAAATGGCGCAAGATAAAAGTCAACATAGAATTTTGATTTTCTCAGTAGATTTACAAAATCCTGAATCGGATGATCTTTCAGAAAATCATCGGGATCCTGACCGTCAGGAAGTTCAACAATTCTAAGATTAATATTGAATTGAGGCGCTTTTAAACATGCTTCGAACATTGCTTTTTTACCGGATTTATCCCCATCGAAAAGAAGTATGAAATTTTTTGTCAGTCTTAAGAGTTCCTTAATATGATTGTTTGTAAAACTAGTACCTAAAATAGCTACTGAGTTTCTGAATCCTTTTTCATGAAGTCTCATACAATCGAAGAATCCTTCTGTGATAATAACAAAGTCTTTTTCAGTAATATGATTTCTTGCATTAAATATACCAAATAAATTTTTGGACTTATCGTATAGTATATTATTTCTTGAGTTTAGATATTTATTTTTTATATTTTTATCAAGTGCTCTTCCGCCCATGGCAATAGGTCGTCCATAACGATCGTTTATTGGAAAGATTATTCTTCCAGTCATGGTCTCCGATAATCTGCTTCCTTTTTCAGAGGCTATTCCGAGTTCGATCATCTCTTTCTTTTGATCTTTTTTGGTTATTACTACGTTTCCTTCAGAATATCCAATCTTAAAATCTTTGAGTATCTGGGAAGATATTTTTCTTTTTTTCATATAGTCTTTAGCTTGTTTGTTTTTTGAAAATGCTAATTTATACTCTTCAATTATTTCAGACATTGTCTTTAAATATGGTTTTATTTTATTTTCTTCTCCAGAAAATTTACCATCAAAATCAAGTGGTATTCCAAATTTATTGGCGATAAATTCCAACGCTTCTACAAAAGACATCATCTCTTTTTGTTGAATGAATTGAACGAGATTTCCGCTTTTTTTACATCCAAAGCAATAAAATACCTTTTTATCCGGATTAACATAAAAAGAAGGAGTATCTTCGTTATGAAATGGACAAAGACCGCTATAATCTCTGCTACCAGACTTTTTAAGTTCTGTATAGGAGCTTATTAGCTCTATTATACTGACTTTCTCAAATATTTCATCAATTGATTTTTTCTTTATTCTCATTAATCTGATAATACAATTCATCCTTTTAAATGTAAAGACTTAAAATTAAGAAAATTGTTGAACAGTAAAACCTTAAACCCAATTGAGAATTGACAATTTACAATTGAGAATTTTGGTCTTAATTTAAATGAAACCGAGACACTCAGCAAAGCTGAGCATTTCAACGAAAGTTGAATATACAAATGGAGTTTGTCAACGGCAACGGAGTTGCTAAACTGATTTGGAACAGTAAACGGTGAACAGTAAAACCTTTTTTGTGAAGCGTAATGCGTAATGTGTAAAGCGAAGAAGCACGAAAAGGCACGATGGGTCGATTTTTCGAAAAGTCGTATAGTCTGGATGTCGGAATATCGGGTTTTAAAAAAAGGTTTTCTACTTCCTACTTTCTATTCTCTATTTTCTGTGATTTTTATAAAAAAAAAGAGCCCCATTTCTGAGGCTCTTTTTGGAATTTGTTTTATATTATTATATAAACATTGATGCACAAACAAGTGATACAATACTCATAAGTTTCATAAGTATGTTTAGAGATGGTCCTGAAGTATCTTTGAAAGGATCACCAACTGTATCACCAACTACAGCTGCTTTATGAGCATCAGAACCTTTTCCGCCATGATGGCCCTCTTCTATATATTTCTTTGCGTTATCCCAGGCGCCACCAGCATTTGCCATAAATATAGCGAGAAGGAAACTTGATACAAGTGTTCCTGCAAGCAGTCCACCAAGTGCTGCTTTGTCCCAAAGTCCTACAAGAATTGGTATTATTACAGCTGCTACACCAGGAATAACCATCTGTTTTAAAGCGGATGCTGTTGCAATATCAACACATTTACTATATTCAGGATCTGCTTCTTCTTCCATTATTCCAACTATATCTTTAAACTGTCTTCTTACTTCTATGATTATAGCTTCAGCGGTCTTTCCTACTGATTTCATTGTTCTTGCACAGAATATATATGGAAGCATACCACCAACAAATAATCCTACAAGGACACGTGGAGCAGTTATATCAAGAGAGTCCAGTTGAACCTTTTCAAGATATGAAGAGAATAATGCCAAAGCAGTAACAGCTGCTGATGATATTGCAAATCCTTTTCCTATAGCTGCAGTTGTATTTCCAACTGAATCAAGTCTATCTGTTATTTTTCTGACTTCAGGTTCAAGACCTGCCATCTCAGCGATTCCACCAGCGTTATCAGCAACAGGTCCATATGCATCTACGGATACTGTCATTGCAACAGTCGCAAGCATACCTACTGCCGAAAGAGCTATACCGTAAAGACCGGCAAACTTATAAGCTATAAGAATAACACCTGAAACTATTATTACTGGCAATGCTGTTGAGTTCATTCCTAAAGCAAGTCCACTTATTATATTAGTAGCTGCTCCGGTTTTTGAACTTTCTGATACTTCCTGTGTAGGTTTATAATTTGCATCAGTATAGTACTCAGTTATCTTACCTATTAAAAATCCAGCTACAAGACCTGATACAACAGCCCAATAAAGATTCATCGCTGTAGCTTTATCAAATAGTCTGTTAAGAATG
The DNA here is from genome assembly GCA_002869225.1 of Candidatus Muiribacterium halophilum. GTDB lineage: Bacteria > Muiribacteriota > Muiribacteriia > Muiribacteriales > Muiribacteriaceae > Muiribacterium > Muiribacterium halophilum. The sequence continues at coordinate 22,343 of PKTG01000012.1, forward strand.
AAATAGAATCCTACTATTGATACTATTGAAGATATAAGCATACCGTTAGTCAATGCAGTATGTACTTTTTTAGGATCCGATGTCTTGACAAAAAGAGCGCCAACAAGTGATGCAAATAGACCAATACCAGCAACCAATAATGGAAGCATAGTAGCATTTATTACCATGGCATCTGTTGGAAATAGTTTAGGACTGAAGAAAGCAAGGGTTATAGTAGCTACCATTGATCCAACATAGGATTCATAAAGGTCAGCACCCATTCCCGCAATATCACCAACATTATCACCAACGTTATCAGCAATAACCGCTGGGTTTCTAGGATCATCCTCAGGAATTCCCTGTTCTACTTTTCCAACAAGGTCAGCACCAACATCAGCACCTTTTGTATATATTCCTCCACCTACTCTTGCAAATAAGGCTATTGAAGAAGCGCCCATAGCGAATCCACCAACTATATCTTTTGCATCGTGAATTCCAAAGATCTTAATGAAAGCAGTTAAACCGAGTAGTCCAAGACTGGCAACGGTAAATCCCATTACGTTTCCGCTAGAAAATGCTACTGTTAATGCTTTTGTAAGACTTTCTCTTGCAGAATTTGCGGTTCTTACGTTTGAAGCAACTGAAATCTTCATTCCAATATAACCCGCAAGAGCTGAGAATATAGCACCAATAACAAAAGCTATTGCTGTATTTTTTGCCTGATCTTTTAGAAACACTGCAAGAAGTATAGCAACAACAATTACAAATACACTAAGTACTGTGTATTCTCTTTTTAGAAAAGCCATAGCTCCTTCTGATATTGCTTTTGCTATTTTTTTCATTTTATCTGTACCTTCATCCTGTTTAAATATGAATAAGGTTCGATAAATTGCAAATAGCACACCTAGAATACCTACTATAAATAATAGGTTAAGATAGATACTCATATTACCTCCAACTGATTTTTGGATCTTTAATCCGTTTTTTTATTTTATATGTACTTACTCTATATCGGAATCTTTTCTAAAAATTTCATATACTTTTAAAGAAAATATCATTATTACTATTAAACTAGTTAGAATACCAAGAAATTCTAATCTTTTTTTCATTTAAATCTCCTTTTTTTATTTTACATAATTAAACAATGTTAAAATAAAAAAACAGGAGTGAGATTAACAATCACCCCTGTTTGAATGTTTGCATATTTTATTAACGACTCTTTCTGGTAAGCTTTCTCATTTTTCTTCTAGCTTCCTGAGCTTTTTTCTTTCTGGTTTCACTAGGTTTTTCATATCTTTCACGTTTTTTATATTCGGAAAGAACGCCTGACTGTTCACAGACTTTTCTGAATCTTTTTAGTGCTTTTTCCAGAGGTTCATTTTCACCAACATTTACTAATGGCATGCTTTTTTCACCTCCTCTTCCCTTAAATAATGTAATAATTTTACATAACGATAGATTAAATGTCAACAATACTGTAAAAAAAAAAGGAGAGCCGGTTAAGCTCTCCCTTTTAATCAACATGTTCTATTTAAGTTTATCTTCTTTTCTAAGGTTGTGAATCCTAGTATCAAGAAGTTTGATGTTAAGTATTCTCACAGGTATTACAAAGAGTATTTCGTTACATTCATCAACGTTGTCAGAAGCGTTATCTATTACTCTTACATAGAGATATTCATCTCCTTCTTCATCCCTTGTAGACTCTCTGAATACATGATAGTTGATCACTCTTCCATCACCTGCAACAGAAGCTGAATCATCCCATCTCAGATTTGGAGTTGAACCCGTACCATCCTCAAGGTTTGTCATATAGGTAGCTGAGTTTACAGTATTATCAACAAACTCAAGCATATCTCCCTCATAAACACCACCTAATGTAAGCATGATACTACTTTCACCACCACTCTTAATAGGATTGTTAACATTATCTACAGCGGCTAGTTCAAATTTTATTCTTCCATCCTCTTCAAGATAGAGAGTGTCAAGATCGTTGACAGCTTCGAAATCATATACCATATCATGGAAGTCTTCTGAACCTGTGATTCCACCAGCAAGTCCACCACCAGCTATAAATCCCTGTCCATACCAAGGAGCAGTCTGAGCCTGCATCTGGTCTATGACGGTAGGATATCCATCAGGAATTTCTATAATCTCAGGATCGAGGAAGAAATCATGATCACCACCACCAACTGCTACAGCAAGTTCTCCTCTATCGGCTTCATCTTCAAGAGCAAGAAGACCTGGAATAGCTTCATCATAAGTTGTCTCATCTCTAAACGGATAGGATAATCTATCGTCATCACCATCTATTCCGTCAACATTGTTCCAATCGTAAATATAATAACCGATTGTTATATTTCTCTTAGGGTTAGTGACTCTAAGATAAACTTCAGGAGGGTCATTATCCTTGATGAATATCTCGCCTTCCTGCATTCCGTAATAACCATCTTCAGCCGGTCCACCTGCCTGTTTGTATACAAGGAACTCACCTTCATCGTCAGGGAAGAAACTTCCTGCATTAAATGGTGTAGGATCTATTGTGTTAAGTTGCATTGACTGAATGAACGAAGCGTTTTCTTCGAGCATTCCAGGATCATCTATATTTTTAGGTACGCCAATTGTATGTCTGTTCTCATAATCAGCATCCTCATTCACATGAACACGGTTAGTCATCTGCCTATAAGCGTTTCCATCACCAGGATAAGAGAAAGTGGTTGATGAAGCAGAACCTGCTATTTCTACAGGTATATTATTTCTATAAGTCTCAAAATAGTTTCTCATTCCATCTTCCGCAACGACAAGATATTTAAAATGTCCATAAAGATCATTAGTTACAGCATCAAATGGCATCAATAGTTTTAGATCTTCCTCATCGGCAAATAAAGTTACCTCATAAGTACACTCTAAAAGACCCGGTATATCATATCCTGAAATTGCATTGGTCACGGACATGAAAGCAAATTCTTTATCATCATCCAACGAAGGTCTATCCCATTTCCAACCATCGTTATTTTCCGGGCTATCAACCGGATCAGCAAAGGAATCTTCGAATTCAAACACATCTGCCGGGTTTTTATTAGGATCTAATCTTCTTGGATATAAAAGATATGCTCTTGTACCTGGAGATACATAGTTTTTATCGCCGAAGTTAGCAACAATATTATTGTATTCTGCCTGAGTTACACTATCAAACGGATTGTTATCACTGACATATGCAATAATATCTCTTGGGAATGGGTCACCAGTTGTACCGCCATCTTTTAGTGGTTCCTGAAGAACGACTCTTGGAAGAGTTGTATCTTTGACATATACATCAACATAGAATTTAATTTCTTCTATAGTCTCTTCACAATCGAAACCTATTACCTGTCCACTTTCGTCAACAAGAGGATAAGCAAGGTTTCCATCTTCATCAAAATAATCTATTCTTGTATACCACATAGTGAATGTTACTCTGTAATGAAGTGGAAGTATTGGTGTATTAAAGATAGTACTAAATGCACTTGTCCTTCTTTCACCATCCTGACCAAGTATTAATCCTTCGGTACCTGTTTCCTGAACTCTTGACTGCCATGGCTGATAATTGTTCTGTATATAAGGAACATCGATATCTAAGGTGTTTTCTTCGACATTTGGATAATAATTAAATCCATAGACCTGATCATCCATCATAGTCTCAACTTTCCACTGATAATGCATCTTCATTCCGCCAGAACTTTCATATGCAATACCACTATATTTATCTGCTGTAGCAAGTCCGTTTTCGGTAGCAGTATCTTTATTGATCTCATCAGGTTCGATCTCGGACTGGATCTCCTGCTGTTGTTCACGGTTTGGAACAAATGTAAGTTCAGCATTATCACTTAAGATATTACCGTTTCTGTCTTTTTGGACAAGTTTCAATGTCCATTTATGATCGAAATCCTCGTTCATCTCAACAACGGCATGATCCGGGATTCCGTCGCTATCATCATCGAAAGACTGCCAGTTGGATAGCATCTTATTTGGATTGTATTCTGGAGATTCATTAGTATCACCATCTATAACAGCACAAAGAAGATTTGGTCTATCCTCAGGTGGTATAGCTCTTACAATGACTTTTTCTATATCAGGTTTCATTGGTTCAGCATCCTTGATATAATCAGGCTCATCCCACCAGAACATAAGGTTTCCTGCTTCGGATTCTGCTCTCATGGCTGCCCAGTCGATATATCTATAACCTGCAACACACATTATCTCATAAATACCACCATCATCGAATTTATAAGTTCCTGGCTGGAATCTGAATCCTTCCAATGTAGCACCCTGATTTATAAATTCCTGATTTGATATAAAGTCAACGTTAGCGTCCTGCATTATCTTTCTTGCATATTCGATATCTGTATAGTCTCTTGCACCATGATTTATAATAGTCCAAGGGGTCTCTGCATTAACGAGAGTTCCGTTTGCAATAAGATCATCAATGTTTCCAATATCTCCTAGTGATTCTCCACCATCTTCTCCAGGAGCTGGAGAAGGTGTATTAGGTGTTCCCTCTTTAAATGGATTATAGATAGCTAGTCTACGGATTGCCCAGACATAATATCTTGAATCCCTTCTAGGGTCTGCTTCTTCAGCAGAAGCATAGTTGTAATGTCTTCCCAAAACAACGTTTGATGGGAAACCACCACCTGTTACGTTTACGTTGGCATTATATTGATGTGAAAGATCGGTAGCGCCATCTGGAACATTAAGGTCTCCATCAATATCATCGTTAATGACATTAATAAGATTATATCTGTAATAATACTCATTTGGAGTAAACAGATATGGATTATGAGTGTTTATTATTCCTGAAGGAGCAGCTCTTTTTCCCTCAGGTACTGCAAATTCTCCAAGGAACTTCTGTCCCCATTCAACTCCATCATAGTTTTCAAATACTACGTCATTAGATGGTGACACAACTGAAGATACAAGAGTGTTTTCATCGATGTTCATGAAAAGTTCACCGGTTACGCCAAGCATTTGAAGAAGTGGAGCATCTGTAGGTGTGACTTTTATATCTACTATAGGAGCGCCTGTCTCTTTTGGAGGCATCGAATAGTTCATAGTAGCAAGATCAGCCTCAGCTACAGCTTCGTATATAGGTATATAATCGGATAACTTAACACATTTACATCCACATGATCCCGGAGGCCATGGAGATTCTGTACTGTAATAATAAGACCAACCAATGTTTGGAGATGTAAAAAGTTCTGTCTCGTTGTTATTTACATCGAGTTTATAAAGTGTGAACTTTGTCTCTCTTTTATAGAAATGAACTGCCTGACCGTTTCTTACAACAGCACCGGAAGTCTTCCACTTTAAATAATCTCCGAAAGTCCTTCTTACGGTATACTTGTTACCGTATCCATCAGCTGCAAAATATTGAATTGATTCATATGGAACGTGTGTTAGTTTAATGCAGGCAATATTATAAAAAGCAGTTAGTCCGAAGTTTCCTGGATTATTAAGATATGGATCCGGTTCCCATACATAATAGTATTCCCATTTATACCAGAAAGGCCAGATTATCCATTTTTTCTTTTTTTTCTGAACCTGTTTCATTGGAGTTGGACCTACATCGGTTATTGTGACTACTTTATCGTTATATGATATTCTATAATCCTCAGCTTCATCAGTCTCTATTCTGAAGTCATTTTCACCATTTTTAACAGAAAACTCATACTCTTCAGTTTTAAAGTTAGATCTTTCCCATATAAATAGTTCTTCACCTTTTTTGACTTCAACACCCATGGTTATACCCATAGATGCTCTTCTTCCCATAGCTGTCCATGAATAAGGTGTGTTACCGAGAGCATACTGTGCACTTGTATTTGCGCCGGTATTTGAATATTCGAAACCTTCACCTGGTTGATAGAAGGTAAGGTTATTTCCCCATACATCTTTATATGCGATATTTATGTAATCTCCACCTGCTGCGTTGCCGTTAAAGATATCATACATATTCGTAGTCTTATAGACTTTGTTTTTATAAAGTTCATATCTTTCACAATCTTCAATAGCATTTTCAGGACCCCATGTCTCTGCTATTGATAATCCCTGAGCAAGTGAATAATGCACCCACTCTTCTTCTCTATTTTTTGTGGATACTGTCATTTGTTCAGGTACAAAACCGAGAGCTTTTTCAGTTAGTTTACTCTGTTCTACATCGTATGTATATAATCTGGATGAGGGCTTATCCGCTGTTATATATATTCTTGAACCCTGTGGGTTAATAGCCAAAGAGACTTTAGGTTTTAAAGGATCTCCTACTCTGTCATATGATGCCACACCTGTTTTTACAAATTGTTCGGTACCAACAGGTATTGAAAACATATCTGTCTGTCCGTTCTTTTCTACTGTAAGACTCATTTCTCTTTCGTACTTTCCGCCACCTACACTTCTAAACGGAGAATAACTTTTAAAAGTAGTGTATATATTTCTGTGACCATCAATTGCTATCTTAGGAAATACAAGTGGGATTTTTGCGTTATGCACTTCCACAACAGCAAGCCATAGTGGGAAAGTCCTTTCGGTACCAAAGAACCACCAACCGTATTTTTCAGGAGCTCCATGGTTTTTAAACCAAATCTCCTTACCTATTGTCTCAATATAGATAGTCTGATCCTTGTGAAGTTTTAATGTATAGGAAGTAGAACCATCCTTGCTTGGAGTTATAGTTGTAACTTTTGTATGATATACATACTTACCCTTTCCCAGGAAACCACCAAGGAATTTACCGCTTTTCTGCCATTCTCTATATTTGTAGTAAACCCTTATGCTTTGAGCATCCTGTGGAAAAGTAGGAAGCTGTATCTTTAATTCCCCACCGTAATCGATGTTTGCATAAGAACTGAAGTTAGAGCCAAGTGCATTTGATGGTGCCTGCACGTTGACCGCACTAACTACTTTGTTAGGATACATATCCTCAAGTTCATATCTGTCGGTAAAATCAAGAAGCTGATTACCTGTCTGATCAAATACGATAGAGTTAATAAAGACATAAGCTGTCTCTACATTATCGAGTTGATCTGCAAGCCCGAAAGATAATATTGAGGCGGTTAGGATTAAAGTTAATAAAAGTAAATTTTTTCTAGACATAAGCCCCCCTGTTTATCTTCTGATCTAATTAATATTCAACTGTTCCTGACCCTGCATAAGGTCAATAACTCTTAGTGCTGTCTCTTTGACAAGTTTTGATACTTTATATTTATTTAAAAGCACTTCGATTACTTCTTTTGTAAGATCTCTTTCCATTTTTACGTTTGGTCCATATAGGACAGCGTTTGGTTTATAATAAATGAAAAATAATCTCGATAACTCTTCTATGCTCTGATATCTTTCACCATAGTATTGGATTATATCATCCTGTTTATTTGAGTCCAGTAGACTATGTAGTGGTTTTTCAGTGAGTTTTGATTCATCTTCATCTAAAGGAAGAGATTCAAAAGTACCCTCAGGTTCTTCAACATCATCCTTAAATACCTGTTCAAAGGTTAGAGCATCCATTCTCTGTGGTATTGAGTTTTTATTAAATACTATATCAAGTCTATGTTTCTGAGCTACTTCTTTGATCGCTTTGTTTATTGTATCTACTACTCTCTGAGCTTTTTTTATTGATTCCTCTTCTGAGAGAAAAGCAGAATTAAAAGCTTTTCCATCCTCTTCAAAAACCTCTTCTTTAGCGCTTTGAACCGGTTCTTCTATTTTAGTTCTAAGTTTTATTATATCTTCGTTAATAGAATCTATTTTTGCTTCATATTTTTTTACTATACCATCAAACTCGGATTCTTTTTTCTTCTGCTGTTCTGCTACCTTTACAGGATCATTTAGTTTATCCATTATTTCCATATATTTGCCGTTTAATTTAAAAAGTTCTTCGTTCTTATCACCTATAACAGATGAAAGTTCATCTTTTTTCTTTTTAAGCTCTTCCTGAGCTTTTTTAATTTCTTCTTCCTGTTTTTTTGATATCTTTATCTTTTCTTTGATCCTTTCTTCTCTTTTCTCGATTCTTTCCTCTTCGCTTCCTTCAAATTCATAAGAGTTTCCAGAGAACCTTCCGTATTCTGGTAAAAAATCTTTCATATCAGGATGAAACATCAAAACGTACGATATATTCACCTCTCCTGCCCTTAAATTTGCAGAAAAAACTGTTGTTGCGATTAATAAGATCATTAAAAATATTGTTTTTTTCATCTTGATCCTCCGTTTGTTCTCACTAGTAATACTTTTATATAAAAAAAATGTTTCATTTTTATTGTATTAATTCTTTTAATATTTTAGTAGCTGATATTATTTCATTGACAGTGTTTAGAGCGCAAAAAGAAAAACGAATAGAACCTTCAGGATATATGCCCAGCATCCTATGTGCTCCGCTCTCTCCAAACATACCGCTAGATACCATTATTCCGTAATTTTCATCTAGTTTAGAAGCAATGTTTACTGGATTGTCGATCTTAAGACTGACAATTGGAATATTTTTATCTCCGCTTAATAACTCAATATTTTCAATATCTATGAGATTTTGAACAAAGACTTCTACTAATTTTGAAAGATGATTGTTTATATTATATATTCCTTTGGTTTTTATATAATCCAGTCCGCCTGATAATGAAGCTAAAGATGGCAGAGAAAGGTTTTCTTCTTCCGATGAGAAAAATTTATCAGAAAATCCTAATTCCTTTTTTAGAAAACAACATGAAAGCCCGTTTAAAGAAAACAGATTTCGACTACAATCGGTTAAAAGGATATCAATCTTACTTTCAGAAAGGTCTACCGGTAGAACACCTGATATAAGGGAAGCATCGACTGCAAAAGGTATAGATCTTTCTTTGCAGATATTAGATATATCTCTGACAGGAATTACAGCACCGTTAACACCGGATACAAAACTTGTATATACTAAAGTTGTGTTTTCTCTAAAGGAAGCTTTGAGTGATTGAAGGTCAATATTACCCTCATGTGACATTGGTAAATATGATATCTCTATCAAACCAGCTTCAGATAGTGATTGAAGTTTTTCCTTTACGATATCATTTTCAATCTGAGTTGTTATTATATGAGAACCTTTTTTCAAAAACAATGAGAATAATCTGTTTACAAAGAAAGAGATAGAAGGACCAAAAAATGCATCCCAATCTTCATTATTATTAAAAAGATGGTTCATCTTCTCTCTGGATTCTTCTATAAGTCTTTTTGCGTTCATACTGGTAGTGTTCGGTCCAGCACCAAGTGAGGAACATTCCTTTAGACATCTATCGATCCTGTTGTATGAATCACCTGGTTTAAACATAGTTATAGAAGCGTTGTCAAAATATATCATTTCTTTCATTTTATTCTCCGCATTTTTGTTTTGATCCTGCTAATTTTTCGAGTGCATGTCTTAATACACCATTTCTTAGTGGGGAAATAACTTCAAAGGCTTCGGTTACTGCTTTGAGTGAACCAGGCAGGTTGATGATCAAAGTCCTACCAATAGAACCTGCAAATATTCTTCCAAGCATTGCCATAGGAGTCTTTTTGAGCCCATAATTGATAATTGCTTGTGGTATTCCCCATATCTCTTTTTCTACAAAGCTCCTAGTTGTATCGGGTGTTATGTCCCGATTATAAAGACCTGTTCCACCAGTTGTTATAATAAGATTAATATTTTCTTTTAAAAGTTGTTTATAGACTGACAGTAGATTTTTTTTCTCATCCGGGATTATTTCAGCCGAATCAGGATAAAAACCACATTCTTCAAGATGACTGGTAATAAAGAGACCACTTTTATCTATTGCAGAACCCTCATAACATGAATCGCTAAGGACTATAACAGCAAATCTTGGTATTAATCTTACACTTTTTATAGGAGCATCGCTGATTGTAATATCACTTATTGATTGAAACAAATTATTTTTTTTTATAAAACGATAAAGAGAGGAATTAATACTGATTATATCTCGATCTTTTAGTATGGAATCATCTATAAGTTCAATATAAGATGATTCTGAAGAATAGCCGAGAAGTATTTCATCGGCATTCTCTTTATCTATAGATAGATCTTTCAGTTCAAGTTTAAGCATTTTATTATTTTCTTTTATTACCTATTTTTAAAATATCAGCAATATTAGCTTTTTTATCTATAACTGGACTAATACAACCACTAACATCAGCCATTAAAGTGCTCACTCCAGGACCGTGTCCTGAGAAAAGGCAATCTGAATGAACAATTATACCGATTGTTACAGCTCCTTCTTTCCAGCATCTTCCATATCTGTTGTCGTGATTAACTATAGCGACAAAATCTCCAAATCTAAGGTCTTCCAATTTATGTTTTTTAAGATATTTTTTATCCATGGTCATGATATCGTAATCACCGGTAGTCACGCTTAACGCACCAACTCCGGAACCCATCAATTCACCAGGTATTATTGCTGTAACAGGTACTTCTAAGGTTTTTTTCTTTCCTTTTTTCTTTTCTTTTATTTTCAGTTTATTAAGTAGTTTAGGATCAAGATTGTAAAGGAGTATTTCAGGATAATCTGTAAGTTTAAGTCCTTGACCATGTCCTTTTATCAGTATCTCATCTTTCAAAGTCATCTTTTCCATTACGTTTTGTGGAAAATCTACTATTACATGTTCAATACCGCCGTGATGACCTATTACTACTCCTTTTTTCCCGACTATGCTTTTATCAAGAGCACTTACTATTCTTGCTTCATTTCCTGTACATGCATAGAAGTTATATCCATTGTTCAGACTTCCACTTCTTTCTTTTTCATGAGCGACAGTTGATACTCCAGGTTCAATATGATCACCAGCTAGTCCATATACACTATCACCAACTTTAACATTATATACAATGCCACCGGTTCCTGGCAGAGTAAAAGCTTTTCCTTCATGATCTACCGTATGATTGGCGGATCTTTTCATTGGATTTGCTACTTTTCCCTGAACAGACATCATAACGACTTTTTCCTGATTTGTCTTAAGCATTTTCCTCTCCTTTGTTAGTCATTGAAATTATATGTTTCAAAAGCAAATTAATCGTCTTTTGATTTAAACCAGGTTCAAACTTCCTCGAATTAGCGATGCTAGTCCTTCGTCAGCTTTCACTTTCTTTAAACTAAAATCCTTCATAATTTTCATTTTTTAACACACAATTTAAAAGACGAAAATTTTTTATTAAATTTTAGTTATTGTTTTAAAAGCAGGAATTAGGATTTAGGGGTTAGGGATTAGGGTAGGAATTGATTTACCCGAAATCCAAAATCCAGTTTCATCCAAGTTTCCTAATTACCTTTGACTGCTTTTTTAATTTTATCAAAAAAAACGGTAATTAAACAGGTTAAAGGTGGAAATATACTATATTTTATTTTATAATCAAAACATGAAAGACAATAATGTTACATTCACACAGATGAAAGAGACAATAAAAGAATTTGTAAAAGAAAGAGATTGGAATCAGTTTCATTCTCCAAAGAATCTCTCTATGTCAATATCTATTGAAGCATCGGAACTCATGGAACATTTTCAGTGGCTTACTACACTTCAGAGTTGGGAAGTTGGTGAAGATGAGGAAATGATGCAGGAAATAAGGGATGAGCTTTCAGATATACTTTGTTATTGTTTTAATATGGCTAATGTACTGGATATAGACATATCTTCAGCGATGGAAACCAAGATCGAGAAGAATAAAGAGAAATATCCTATTGATAAGGCAAAAGGGTTAGCGACTAAATACGATAAATACTGATACATTTCAGATATTTTTTTAATT
>PKTG01000033.1 GCA_002869225.1 Candidatus Muiribacterium halophilum
AAGAGGCACGTTAAAACGCAAAATATTTATTCCTGAACATTTCACCATTCACTTCTCACTATTCACTAAATTAAATTACCTGTCCCCAAATAAGTTAAAAGTATATATAGATACTACCGATAAAAGAAATATGAAATTTAATTTAGATGATTTAATTAAAAATATTCGTAGTAATAAGCTATACCAATATTTATATTCAGAAAAGGTCGAAGACAAAAATATTATAATATTTGACATTGGAACAAAGAATATAAAATATTTTTTTATAGAATTAGGCAAAGAAAAACCGGTAATTAAATACTCTGATGTAATTAAGATAGATCTAAAAAAGAACAATGATTATTCTGTAGCTGTAAAGTCTACTATTCGTGATGTGATGTACGGAAAACCTTTGGATAATACCAAAGTAGCTGTAATACTTTCCGGGCAACAGATAACTAATAGATTTATTATAATTCCAAAGATCCCGGATGATGAACTATCTACTGCAATAGATTTTGAAGTAAAAAAGATGCTTCATGTCTCAGCAGAAGATGTGATGATAAATCACAAGGTGGTAGAACGTTTTACTGATGAAAAAGGGCGAGAAAAGCTAAAGATCTTTATAGCTGTAATAAAACACGATGATATAAAGGAACTTGAAGAGGTGTTTAAGGAACTTGGCCTTCCTATAAGTATATTAACCGTAGATAGTATATTATATGGACATATTTACACAATGTCCCGTTATAAAGATGAACGAGTAGCTTTTGTTGATGTTGGGGCTGAGAATACAAATTTTAATATTGTAAAAGATGGGATGTTAGAATTTTCGAGAAATATTCCAATGGGTGGTAATGCTATTACAGAACTTATTGCGAAAGATCTTTCAGGATCTCCAACCAATTTCAGAGAATTTGTCGATGAATCTGAAATAGAAAAAATAAGATCCTCATTATTCACAAACGAGTCCGAACTTGAAAAACTTGAAGAGAAAAAAAAGACAATTGCTATGTCGCTAACCGATGGAATAGCTAGAATAATGCAAAGAGTTCGTCTAACTATAGGATATTTTAAAACCCAGGTAAAAGGAAAATCAATAGATAGAGTGGTATTATGTGGTGGTTCTTCGAATATAACTAATATTGCAGAGGTTGTCAGTTCGTCTTTGGATGTAAAGACTGAAACGTTAAATATTGAATTTAGTAATATATTTGATTCAGAAAGTGAATTAATGGAGAAAAGGATTGCTGAGAATATATTGTATTTTGGACCGGTGTTAGCAGTCTCTGAATTGTTTTTTAAAAAAGAGGAAATACTTAACTTTTATAATGCAAAAAATAAGGATAAGATCGAATTAGATGTAATCTTTGAAAAATTTCCTGAACCAAAAATTATCTTTTCTATTGCTGCTGGCTTTGTTGTATTTTATTTTTCTGTTATCGGATTTATGCAACATAGAGTGGAAAGAAGTCGTTTCAATAGCCTGAAAAGTGTTAAGTCTATGGTGCAGGAATATAACACAGTTGAAAGTGATATGAAGTATAGATTAAGGACTGAGATAAAAAATATGGATAATGTAAAGTCCTGGTTATCAAGTTTCGTAGCTATCAAGAAAAACTGGAATGGTCTATTTGATTTTTTAGCTGGTGTTTTGCCTGAAAAATCCTTTATAGAGAGTTTTGAATTAAAATCAAAGATGCAGAGTATTAAAGTGACCTATACTCTTGAGATGGTGATAATGTTTGAAGACCCGGAAGAGTTTAAAAACTTTAAGTTTTTAATTGAAAATCGTTCAGTGTGGGATGAAAAATATACACCAAGATTAGTGACTTCAAAAGATACGTTGATAAGGAAAGATAATTTGAATCTTTATAAATTAATAGTTGATGCGGAGCTGCAATAAATGGAAAACAAACAAACTATACTTGTTTGGATAATAGGTGTCATATTACTTGGGTTGGTAATGGACCTGATAATAATTCCTGTAGTCTCGGGAAACTATGATATAGATTCTTTAATAAGGATAATAAAAAGAGATACAGAAGGCGTGATGTCAAAGACAAAGGTAGAACAGTTATCAGAAAATCCTAACGATTTAAAAAAAGAAATAGAAAAAATCTTAAAAAATATAAATGAAGAAAAATTGTCTATAGAAACACAAATAGATCAGAAAAAGCAAAAGATTGAGAAAATGAAAAAAAATATACTCTTTTCTGATTTTAATTACACAGATTTTGATCAAAAGCTAAACGATATAATAAGTGAAAATAATTTTGATATGAAAATAGGAATACCACAGACGGACATTGATGTTGAAAGAATGTTTACCTTTGATGATCAAAGTACGAAAGTTAAAAAAGTCAAAGTTAAATATCAGGAAATAACCTATCCTATAATGCAGGTTGATTTTCTTGTATTAAGAAAATTTATAGACGAGATAAATAAGTATAAGATGATGCCTTTATCAAAATTAGAGATTTCAAGATATGATGATAAAGATGGTTTTGTGGACGCAAGCATCACTTTTCTTATAATAAAACATATGATAGGAATTACAAAAACTAATAAAGAGGTAGCCTTATAATTGAAGTTTAAAATCTTTTTAATCTTTTTAATTACTTTTGCAATAGTGGGTTACTTGTTTTATTCAATGGATACTTCCGTTTTAAAAACAAGAAAAGAAAACAATTCGGAAAATAATAAAGTGACTGAAGAAAATATAAAAAAAGACACAGATGTAAAAGTTGCCGATAATAAAAAAGAAGAGAACAAAGAAGAGGGAAAGAGAATTGAAACTAAAAACAAAAGCGAAGATTCAGAAAACAAAAATGTAAGGAATATATTTAAGACACATTATAGAGCTGATAAAAAAGAAGTCAAAGTAGAAGTGGTTAAAGAAATTAAAAAGAGAGAAACGGTAGCTGAGTTTGCCAGAAGATTCCGGGTTTCGTTTACAATGAAAAGTGATTATGATTCTTTGGCGATAATAAATAATAAAAAATACCGAATTGGTGATGTTTTAAGTGGTGAGGATCTAAAAGGGAAAATAATTGATATAGATGAAGATTCAGTAGTTATGTCGGTGGGAACAAGAGAAATTGAATTAAGCATACGGAAGTGAGGGCTTGATATTATGAAAAGATATATTATGATTTTAATGATATTTGTACTTTCCACAGGTGCGTTTGCGTCTTTGGATGATATTGTTAGTAAGGAGTATTTTGGATATAAGCTGATAAATCATCTTATAAATCTTTATGATTTTAATAAAGTCAAATATATAGTGAAAAATGAAGATCTTTTAAGTAGAAGATCGTTCGCTTCTGTAATCTCTCTTATTGTAGATAATATTGAAAAACAGTACAGCCGAGATGGATACGTTTCTGTTGATCTTGATCATCTGGTTCAAATAGAAAAGATGATATTGGATTTTACAAATGAACTTGAACTTCTTTATTCTGATAATATATCTGCTCTTTCAAGTAAGATAACAACTCTTGAGATGGTGATAGCTCATAAAAGCAAAATGACCGGTCTTCTTAAACCTCAGTATGATTATTCACAAACAAAGACTTATAGTGATGTTGTCAAACATGTTGAATCTGACAAAAAAGAAGACCCTCAGAAAAAAGATATTAAAAATGTGATTAAAAAACTTGAGATGAAAGGTGCTATGCAAAAAGTCAGGAATGCTGATATGAAAAAAGAGAAGTATCATCCTGATTTTTATAAAAGAGTTAATTTCTCTTGTTTTGCAAGTCCTGTAAAAAATGTTGCAGATGCTTTGATTGAGAATACTCAGTTGAATCTATTTGTTTCGGACGATGTTGATTCAAAAGTAACCGCGCAGATAAAGGATATGGAACTTATTGATGCTTTGCATAACATTTCAGATCAATCTAATACTGTTGTTGATATTGAAGGATCTAATATATATATAAGATCTAAAAACCAGATAGTTGAGAAATCTTTTAAGATACAACATATTGAACTTGATGAGATGGTGGGCTTTTTGAATAAGATCAAATCCACAAACGGTCAGATCATAACGAATCCAATAAATAATTCTATTATTGTAGCTGATAAATTAAAATATGTTAAAAAAATAGAAGAATCTATTAAGGAGCTTGATAAAAAAGATGTTGGTGCAGATTTTGATACAAGAGTTATAATCTTAAAATACGCTGAAGCTCAAAATGTTATAAATATAATATCGAACTATAAATCTGAAACAGGAAAAATAAATGCTAATACTAAAGCTAATTCGATTGTGATAATGGATAGAAAACGAAATATTACACAAATGGAAGAGCTGGTTAAGATAATTGATATTCCATCTTTCGAAAGTCGACAGATGACTTATATTTACAGTGTTAGATACGGGGAAGCTCAATCTATACTGTCGATTTTGCAGTCAGAGGCTTTTGCTGGAAGTGCTGCTAAAGATCTTAAACTATCATCTGATGATAGGACTAACTCGATAATACTTACGGGATCAGATGAGAGTATTAATAGAACGTTAAAATATATTGAAAAACTTGATATTAGAACCAGACAGGTTACTATTATGGCTAAAATAATAGAAGTGACTTTGGATAAAAGTGACGCGGAAGGTGTTAATCTGAATATGATCATTCCGCATGGAGTTAAGGATAAGACTGAAAGTGAACAGAATAAGATTGGATTGAATACATTTGAAAATCTTGGGGAATATTCTGCAACTTTTGAATATGGAACTTTGGCCAAGGAGCAGGTTCAGACGTTTGTGCAGAGTCTTGAAAATAATTCTAACGCTAAGATTGTATCTAATCCTACTATAACAACTCTTGATAATCAGGAAGCTAAGATACTTATTGGTGAAAAGATACCGTTTGAAGAAACTACGACTGCGGAAGGTTCGACTAGTTCTACTATAAACTTTAAGGATGTCGGTATTACGTTGACCGTAAAGCCTAAGATCTCGCCTGATAATTATGTGACGTTGAAGATACATCCGGAAATAAGTCAACAAAATGGTACTACTTCAAAAGGTGAACCTATAATCGGTACTACGGAAGCTGATACTAATGTGCTTGTTAAAAACGGACATACGCTTGTTATTGGTGGACTTATAAAGACTAATAATGTTAAAACTGTAAATTCTGCTCCGCTGCTTTGTGATATACCGGTGTTGAAAAGATTGTTTAGATCTGTAAGGAATACTGAGAAGAGAATTGAGACGATAGTGCTTATTACTCCATATATAATTGAGGATTACAGAAGAAACTCGACTCTTTATATGAATAAGTATTCGGCTATAAAAGAGAAGGAGGTGGAGAATGACTAGTGTAAAGTATTCTCTTGTATTTTTTATAATTTTATTGGTGATATCAGGATGTTCTTCGGATAAGGTCTTATCTCCTGAGTCTTTGATGATAGTTGAGAGTGTTAATTCCGGTTCTATATTTGTTTATGATGAAAGTAATGATAATCGGGTTGTATCTATCGGTGTGAAGACGGTAAATGGTGTGGGCGTGAATTTTGTTGGTTATAAAAATGTATATTATTATGCGGATAAGACGCCTATAACAGAAGCTCAGCTCAATAAAAATGGTGTCTTGTCTCAAAACCTTGCTGGTTATTCTTCGGGAAATGTTGAAGCTGTTCTTGTTACAGATGAGGTCCTGGATTTTGTAAAGCAAAACGAAACAACGACTGAAGATGATATAAGCAGTTTACTAGCTAAAGTGGAGCTAATAGGATTTGATGAGAATGATAATCAGGTAAGTGTAGTGGCTAATGTTGAAATCATGTTTAAATAAAAGATATTATGTATTCGTCTTTTTAATATCGTTATATGTTTTTTCTTTTTCGTTATCGCGAATATATAAAGAGATCCTGAATATACAAAAAGATGATATAACTTTTAAAGAGGAAGAAAGACTTATTCAGATAGCTGCTAATAATAAATCTGAAAAATGGTTTTGTTATTTGATCCTGGGTCAAAAGTATTTTAATTCAAATATAGATAGATCCCTTTATTATTATTCTGAGATAAACAAATATTCATATATAAAAAATCATGATACGTATGAAAAAGAGTGTTTGTTGCTTTTAAGAAAAACATCTTATAGAGATGCTTTAGATTTAATAAGAAAATACAATATATATAAATCAAAAAACATAAATGAAGAAATCGAAAACAATTTTGAAAAAATATTAAAAGAGATAGATTCTGATAAGATAACCAAGACTCTTTTTGTTGGTGGCTATTATAACTTGATAAAAGAATTTGAAAGTTTGTTAAATCCCGAAGAAGATGTTTTGATTAAATCGCTATTCTATTTAAAAGATTATAAATCAATAAGAAAAAATTTTATTTTAAAAAGAAAAGAAAACAAATCGCTTGAATATTATTATTCTCGAGCTTTTGCAAATGTTAATGATTTCAAAACAGATTTTAATATATTGAAAGATATAAAAACGGAAAATTCGAGAGATAACTATTATAAGTACTTATACGGGATATTATCAAATGAGATAAAAAAATTTGATTTTGAATGGTTGAAAGATATAGATAATAAATATTACAAGGCAAAACTCATAGAAAATATTTTAAAAAAATATAAGTTAAAAGATAAGGAAAAGATCTTTCTCTATAACATAGCAAAAGAAGATAAGTTTATTGGTGTAAAGCTTTATCATACACTTTCAAATACTCTAAATATAAAACCTCCTTTGGGATACAAATATTCAGTATTCAATCTTTACAATAAAGACATTTATAATAAAAATAGAAAATTAAATGCTAATACTGATATTTTTATTATTAAAGATTCACTTGTAAAAGAAGTTGCCAGTTTGAGCACTTATATACTTTTAAATGATATAATGCTTACAGAATTCAAAGATCTAGATTCTAAAATAAATACCTATTTTAAAAATGAACTTCCAAATCAGGGAATAAGATTATCTTATAAGGATTATACATTACCTGTATATTATAGATATCCTACTTCTTTTTATAGATATGTCATAAAATATTCAAAAGAATGTAGCTTAGATCCATTACTTATTTGGTCAATAATTAGAGAAGAAAGTCTTTTTAAATACGAGACTTCAAATGCCGGGGCAAATGGATTGATGCAAATAATGCCTGGAACATTTGACTGGATAAAAAACAAGTTTACTTTAGATATGGGAAAAGACAAAAGGGAAAATAACATTAAAGCAGGTGTTTACTATATAAGTTATTTGCTACAAAAGTATAAAGATTTTGAAAAACCTTACTTGTATGCTATCATGGCTTATAATGCTGGTCCGGGAAATTTAGATAAATGGATCAAAAAAAGTAAAGGGTTGAAAACTTTAATTAGAAATATACCTTATTTTGAGACAGAAAGGTATCTATATAAAGTTTTTGAAACATATACTAACTATATTAGATTGTATGACAAAGAAAAAAAGTCTTTGGATTGAATATTTTTTAAATCTATTTTTTATCGTTTTTTTTTATATTAAAAAAGGAAAGCTGGCTTTTGAATTTTCAGATATAACTTTTTACATTCCTATTGTTATATTTTTTCTTGTAGTATTAAAGACAAAGAAGATACTTCATGTAAATCTTATACAAAGTGCTTTTTTTATATCCTATATGTCTTTTTTCAGAGGATATTTATCAAATAGGTATTTAGATATATTTTTTATGTATATGTTCATTGTCATGATATTTATTTTTCTTGAAGCTTATGAGAAATATTCAAAAAAAGTGATTACATACATTTTTCTGAATCTTTTAATCGTATTTTTTATAATAACCAACTGTTTCTTATATTCATTGAACTTTTTTGTTTTTTTTAGAGTATTTATTTATTTGACAATATTATTTACTTTATACTTGATAATTGATTTTATTTCTCATCGAAAAAAAATAATACCATTATTTTGTTTTTTAATAATTTATCTTCTTGTTTTTGATCTTATAACTATAATCTCAAAAAATAATATTAAAAACATATTAACATTTTTTCATAAAGCACCCCAGTTAAAGATTGATAGTCTTATTTTACCAGACGATGAGTTTTTAATAGATATAGATTTTAAAGATAAAATATCTAAATATTTAAAGCCCATAGATGATGATATATTTTATTTAAATATAAATAATAAGAAAAAGCTTATAGAACCAGATATATTTAAGGTGAATGATATACTACTATTCTCAAACGGTAAACATCTTTTCTATTTAGAAGAAAAAAGATTAAATAATATTAATAACCACTCGAAAATATTAGGAATAAATAAGGATTATAAAGTTATATATGAGAAAGAGGAACGTATATTAGAAGGAGATCAGGTAGCTCTTTCAAAAATTAAAAAGGGAAATTATTTTTATAATGATGATATTTTACTTTTTTCAAATAAAAATGGAGTTTACACAGTTGATAATGGAAAATATCACAAAGTAATAAAAAATGCTGTTGAAGATATTAGAAAATATAAAGAATATTATCTCTTTAAGACCTCAGATAATGAACTCAAGAATATAGTTTATTTTAATAATCAAAATAAAGATACTAAGACACTTACCTTTACCGATGACGAAATATTAGATTTTGGATTTATAGATGAAAAAAACATCTTTGTTTTGATTAAAGAAAATGATCAGATCAATGGAAAAATAATAGATCCTATCTCCTTAAAAAAGACAACTCTTCTAATACCTATCAGAATAATAGATTCACTAAAGATCGATTCTAAAAGAAGATTTGTATTGAAAAGCTCAGAACGTATACTTTTTGGAAGTATAAAACCCGTAAAAAAATATAAATATGAGAATATTTCACAAAATAAAATAATAAGAAGAACAGAGAAGATTATCTCAAATATAGTCGGAAAAGATCAGGGGGTAAGGATCAAAATAAATAAAAAGACAGAGACAATACAAGTGTTTTTTAGTACAGATAAGGATCAACTGTCTGAGATCGTGAAAAAACAAATAGAACTATTATTTGCTTTATATATAACCTTATCTGCTCAGTATAATGAATATGGTGTTGTTATAACTTCAAGGTATTATTCGGATAATATAACGCTTACATCAGATATGAATCTTATAAAAAAAGTTTATTATTCGAGAAATTCTGATACACTAAGTAAGAATGTTATGATATCGTTGAATGAAAATAATATAAGATTTAAAGGAGGAATATGATGACTGATGAAAAACAGGAAGTAACAACGAAAAAAGTGCCAGTTACATCGGTTATTTTAATAATAATCGTAGTACTTGTAGCAATGTATGCATCAAGATGTTTTTACACGGTGGAGGAAGGAGAACAGGCTGTTGTAAAAAGATTTGGTGAATTTAATAGAACAGAAGGCTCTGGATTGAAATTTCGTCTTCCAGAACCATTTGAAAACGTAAAAGTGGAAAATGTTGAAGAGGTTAGAAAGCTTGAGATCGGTTTTAGGACTATCTCACTTAATCCTGCAAGATATAGAACGATTCCACAGGAATCTCTCATGCTTACTGGTGATGAGAACATAGTAAACGTTGAGTTTATAGTTCAGTATAAAATAAAAGACTTAAGGGATTTTGTATTTAATGTAAAAAAACCTCAGGAAACACTGGGAAAAGCAGCAGAAGCAGCGATGCGTAAAGCTATTGGTGAGACAACAGCGGAAAAAGCTCTGACAGCAGGAAAATCACTAATACAGGATACTGCGAGAAATGAACTTCAGACAATAATCGATAAATACAAATGTGGTATTTATGTTGTTGCTGTTCAGCTTCAGGATGTGCTTCCACCAAATCAGGTGATAGCAGCATTTAAAGAAGTAGCCTCTGCAAGGGAAGAAAGGGTGACTTTGAAAAATCAGGCTGAAGCCTATAAAAATGATGTAGTCCCTAAAGCTGAAGGTGAAGCGGCTAAAATACTTAACGAGGCCGAAGGTAGAGCTAAAGAGATTGAGAATAAAGCAACTGGTGAAGCTGTTAAATTTTTAAAGATGTACTCCGAATACAAGAAATCCGAGGATGTCACAAGAAAAAGACTTTATTATGAAAAACTCAGTAGTACTCTTGCCGACGTTCAGAAGATTATTATAGATGAAGGTGATGGAGATCTCTTTAAACTGATAAGAGTTTTTAAATCAGTAGAGGAGGCTAAATAATGAATAAATTAATAGGATTAGTGATAATAGTTTTTGCTGCAGTAATACTTATAAACATGTTTGCTTTCATAGTGGATCAGACTCAGTATGCATTAGTGCTTAGATTTGGTGAGTTTGAAAGGTCTATAATGGAGCCGGGTCTATATTTTAGGATTCCTGGAATACATACAGTCAAGATATTTGATAACAGGGTACTTGATTATGATTCACCTCCAACCGAAGTTGTAACAGCAGATAAGAAGACTGTTGTAATCGACAACTTTGCAAAATGGCGAATTACAGAACCTCTTCAATTTTACAAATCCGTTAATAACGAACTTAATATGACTGCAAGACTTGATGAGATCGTTTACGGTAAATTAAGAGAAGAGATAGGTAAAAAAGATTTTAGTGATTTTATAAAAGAAAGAGATGTAATAATGGAGGAAGTCCTTCAGCTTTGTAAGGTTTGGTCAAAAGGTGAGATGAATAAAGGGAAAATAGATCCTGATAATGAGAACTCAGATGGTTTTGGTGTCGAGATTCTTGATGTAAGGATAAAACGTCTTGATCTTGCCAAAGAAAATGAATCTTCGGTATTTCAGAGGATGAAGACTGAAAGAGAAAGAATGGCAAAAGAATATCGAGCGCAGGGTGAAAAGGAAGCTAAGACGATTCGTTCTGAAGCAGATAAAGAAGTAAAGATAAAACTTTCTGAAGCTAAGATGGAATCCGAGAAGATAATTGGTGAAGCGGAAAGAAAAGCGATTAAGATATATGCTGATGCATATGAAAGAGGTAAGGATTTCTTTTTACTTTTGAAAAAACTTGATCTTCTTGATAAGACTTTTAATAAAGGAACAAAAGTCATAATGTCTACTAAATCAGAGGCATTTGACATACTTGATTCCTACGATAATTGATTTATTATACGGAGTTGGGACGTTGAGACGTTGAGGCGTCAAAACGTTCCTGACTTCTGTTTATTTTAAAGACAATAAATTTTTAAAGAAAAACTGAATATATGGATAATAGTTTAGTCTTATTTAATAAAGCTTTTGATTCAAAGGAATATTTTAATAAGCTTAAATATCGTTTTGAGCTTCTTTTGATAATAGAAAAAATAGTAAAAGAGACGATTTATCTTCCATCTCCTGAGGAATACCTTGCAGAGATGATCAAATTCTCGAAAAACATGTTTCCTGATAATGACTTTTATTTTACTTATTCAAATATAGAGTTAAGAACCGGAAAAGAACACAGTCAGGATAGTGAAATATTCTCAAAAGATTTTATTAATCAGGAAGAACACCTTAATTTTAAAGCAAAAGTCTTTGGTAAAGAGCTTAATATTTTTCAAAAGACTCTTGTTAATCTTATTTTCAATCATCTGTTTATAAATATATATATGTGGGACCTTAAAAATCTTAACGAAGTAAAAGATAAAAAGGAAATGAAAGCTAATATTAATCTTATTGAGGAAAGACTTCAATACATAAAAGAAAAATCGTCTAATATCTTAAATATTATGATAGATGAAGCAGGTGGAGATAATATCTATTTTTTTATTAAGCATAAAGATAGATTTGAATATATTTCTGATCATTTGAAAAAATCTCCGGATTATTCCAGGGTAAATAACAGAAATAATCTTAACCATCTATTAAAAAATACTGCAAGAATAAGAAATTCTTATTATGAACTCTACGATGATGAAAAACATTATTTTTCTGCTTTGTTTTCTCATAAGACTAAGAGGTTATTGATGATGCCTGTTAGGAGTCAGGAAAATCTGGAAGCTGTTCTTTTGATAACTAATCCGATAGATATTCCTGATGATCTTGAAAGGATAATAGAACTTTATAAGCTATATTTTGAAAAATTATCCATCTCCTTTAAGAAGACTCTTTTAAGAAGAGCAGATTTTGAACTTGATACAATGAACAATATAATAGCTAAACTTATAGAGAAGACCTCGAATGATCTTTTTCAGGATCAGGTAGACATCTTCTTTAAACATTTTCAAAACTTTTTCTCTTTAAAAAAAGTCGCCATCTTTTTTAAGGACGAGAATGAAAATATAAGGTCATGGTATAGGACATCTCAGGATATAAATTGTCCTAAAGAGCTTTTTGATCTAAAAGATGATCAGGGTATATACAGAACTGATAATAACGATGAATATGAATATTTTTCATTTAAATATGACCTTAAAAGAAGAGGGTGTCTTCTATATGAAAGAAAAAAATATTCTCAACAGGATTATAAAAATATTTTGAGACATATGGCGGTTCTTATTTTCAATGTATTGTATAGCAGAAACATTTATGAAAATATGAAAGAATTAGATAGATTAGCTGTACTTGGTGGAATGGCGAGAGAGATGGCTCATGAGATAAGAAATCCTTTAGGTGGTATAAAGCTATATATAGAGATGCTAAAGAAACGATCTGAAAAAGATTCTGAAATATACAATAATATTGAAAAAGGTATTAAAAACATTGAGAATGTTATTAGCGATATGCTCTTGTTTACAAGAAAAGAAAATCTGAAAAACAATAGAGTTGATATTTTAGAGTTATTGAAAGATTCCATCTCTATTATAAATCTATCCGATGATATATCGATAAAAATCGAGAAGATCGAGGAGATAGAAGAACTTATTTATTGTGATAAAGAAAAGATATCAAGTGTTTTTAATAATATTCTGGTTAATGCTGGAGAGGCTTTAAGGGAAACAAAAGAACCTAAGATAAGAATAGATATTGAAAAGGAACAAGGGAATCTTGTTATAATAATATGGAATAATGGAAAGAAGATCGAATTTGAAAATAGAAAAAAGATATTTGACCCTTTTTTTACAACCAGGAAAAATGGAAACGGACTCGGACTTGCTATATGTAAAAAGATAATAAATGCTCACGATGGAGAGCTGGAGCTTTTACAGGAAAATGACTGGACCGGTTTTAGAATAAAGATACCAATGTTTAAAGGAGTTTAAGATGAGAATCCTTATTGTTGATGATGAAGAGATAATGTGTAATGCACTATACCTGCATCTTAGAGAAGAGGATTATGATGTCAGCAAAGCTTATAGTGCTCAGGAAGCTTTAAAGCTTTTCGATAAACAGATATTTGATCTTGTCATATCCGACCTCAGATTAGGGGATATGGATGGTATCGAACTTATTTCTAAATTGAAAGAAAAGGATTCAAATACAGCGTTTGTTGTTATGACCGCTTTTGGAACAATGGAAAAAGCTCTTGAAGCTGGAAAGCTTGGGGTCTATTATTTTATAACAAAACCGTTTTCGATGGAAAACATCGATTCTATTGTTAGTAAAGTAGAAGAGGATATATCTTTAAGACAGGATAATAGGAATTTTAGAGAAATATTAAACGAAAAATATTCTTTTCCAAATATCATTGGGAAGAATGTAAATATGCAAAAGGTGTATAAGGTAATAAATAAAGTCTCAAGTGTTGATATACCTGTTCTTATAACCGGAGAAAGCGGAACAGGAAAAGAGCTTGTTGCTAATGCTATTCATTATAATTCAGATAGAAAAGATAAGCCGCTTATTGCGGTAAATTGTTCTGCGCTTCCGGATACACTGCTTGAATCCGAACTTTTTGGATATGAAAAAGGGGCTTTTACAGGAGCTGAGAAAAAAAGAAAAGGAAGATTTGAACTTTAGGATGGTGGTAGTCTTTTTCTCGATGAGATAGGAGATATGCCCTTGCATCTTCAGTCAAAAATATTAAGAGTACTTCAAAATAAAGTCTTTGAACCTTTAGGTTCTTCAGAAAGTATGAAAGTTGATACTCGAATAATCGCGGCTACAAATCGAGACCTTGAAAAGATGGTGGAAGATGGAAAGTTTAGAGAAGACCTATACTATCGATTAAAGGTAGTTAATATTAAGATACCACCTCTTAGAGATAGAAATGATGATATACCATTACTTTGTAAGCATATTATTGAAAAATATAATAACGAATTTAATAAAGAAGTCAAAGGAATAGATAAAGAAGTAAAAAGATTTTTTATGACATATGAATGGCCTGGTAATATAAGAGAATTAGAAAATGTACTTCAACATGCGATTATATTCTCAAATAATGATATAATTACTAAAGTGGATCTTCCTGATGATATTGAAAATGGTCAGGATGTAATTCTACCTTCGGATGAATCTCTTGAGGCTTTAGAGATACATCATATAAAAAGAATATTGTCTCAGACTGGACATAATGTTAGTAAAACAGCTAGAATACTTAAAATCGATAGGAAGACGCTTTACAATAAGATGAAAAAATATGACTTACAATAAAGATAATGACAACGACAAGATAATAAATATAGGAAATATATTAAATCCACAGGATAGTTTTGAGGATGATAAAGAGATTGATAATTTTGATGAACATCTTGAACAATACAAAAAAGAAATAGACTATAATCCTTTCAAGAGTCGCGATCAGTTCTTACTCGGACTTTTTTCAATAAAGAGAAAGCAATCTTCAGAAGCTTTGACTTATCTAAGAAAATCAGTGGAAATCGATCCTGATATGTGGGAAGCACATTATAATCTTGGAGTAATATATCTTAATTTCAAACATCAGGATAAAGCTGAAGATGCATTTTTAAAAGTTATCGAACTAAATCCAGGTCATATATATACCTATTTAAATCTGACAAATATTTATCTTAAAGAGAATAAACTCAACGAAGCTGCTCATGTTCTTAAAAAAGGACTTGAGGAAAATCCTGGAAATAGATTACTGCTTAATAACTATGGCGTGGTGCTTGCGAGACTTGAAAGGTTTCACGATGCGATAAAAGTCTGGGAAAAACTGGAAGACCTTGTTCCCGAGGAGGTTGAACCGTATTATAATCAAGCTATAACCTATGCAAGAATGGGTATGATAGAGATAGCTATAACAAAATTCAAAAAGATACTTGAACTTTCAAATGACGATTTTGGTGTCTATGCAAACCTCGGAAACCTATATGAAAAGAAAAACGAATTTGATAATTCAATAAATATGTATGAGAAAGCATTGGAACTCGATCCTGAAAATTATAATATAATGGCCTCAATGGGACTTGTATATGCAAAGAAAGGTGAATTTAACAAAGCAATAAAGATCTATCGCGAGATATGTCATAAAGATCCACATAATATCAAGAATCTTATGAATCTATCGATGATCTATGCTATTCAGGGAAAGTATAAAGAGGCAGTATCACTTCTTGTGGAAGCTGAAAAAATAGAGGCAGATGATCCTGAACTACTTTTTAATCTTGCGATCAATTATAATAATATTGGAAAATTTGAAGTTGGAGATAATTATTTTAATAAGACAATTAAACTAAATCCTCATAACGAGGATGCATATATATACTTCGCAAAATCTTTGTTTGATAGAGATAAGAATCATGAAGCGGTCAAGGTGCTGGAAAGTGGACTTTCAAGAATAGAAGACAGTACATCCATGTTATACCTTATAACCAAAGTATATGTATCGCTCCATAGGTATAAGTCAGCAGCAGAATTCGCAAGAAGATTAATAGATCTTACTCCAAAATCATATTCATCATATCAGCTTCTTATAGATGTATATCGTTTAAAAAGAAACACTTCAAAGATATGGGTAGTATATGAAGAAGCTATAAAAAATATAGAAGAGAATGGAGATCTTTTTCTTGATTATGGAAAAGACCTTTGTGAAAGTGGAGATTATTTAAAAGCAGAGAGGTTCCTACTTAAGGCTCTCAGGATAATGCCAAGATCACAGGAAGTCCTTTACAACCTTTATGTAGTTTATTC
The DNA here is from genome assembly GCA_002869225.1 of Candidatus Muiribacterium halophilum. GTDB lineage: Bacteria > Muiribacteriota > Muiribacteriia > Muiribacteriales > Muiribacteriaceae > Muiribacterium > Muiribacterium halophilum. Next base: position 15,951 of record PKTG01000033.1, read on the forward strand.
TTTTCTGGGAAAAGGTGATGACAGGGATCAGTATAGAGAAAAATGTATAAAGGTAAATCCATTCTCCGAATGGGCGAGACTCTGTGAAAAGTAAAGTAATACATATAATTATCTTTTTCATTGTAATATCGATCTTTTTACTCCTTTTAAATGAAAATATTGAAAAAATAGATGGCTTGCCATCTCTTGTCTATAATTCGCGGGAATATGCTCCTCCGGAAACGACGCCATATGGTGGATTTATATTAAGTAGTCCAAATAAATTGCTCCTTAATCAGGATGTTAATAAAAACCTTTTGAATTATTTTTTGTCTTCGCATCAAAAAAAATTAGATATAAAGGATTATTCATTTAAGGAAAGTGAGATAAAGATTAACGATAGTCTTGTTTTAAAGAAGAGTACAATAGATTATTATGACCTTCCTTCCAGAGAAGGAAGTATAATCAGCTTTTCAGACAATACTTTTAAGATATTCCTTCAACTCTCAAGATATAATGATAACGCTTATATCTTTGATCCAGACTATGGTTATGTATTTTTATTTAAAAGGGATCTTAAAAGATTATGGACGGGAAGTCTATATGATATATAAAAGTTTGTACTCACTTATCTTTATACTTGTCTCTTCAATATTATTGTTTCTTTCAATGCCTGGAAATGAAATGCCTTACCTTGTATTTTTAGCTTTTATTCCGGTCTTTTATATTGTAGATAGAGGGAGTATAAAAAAAAGCATCCTTACCGGAATACTTTTCGGTGTTTTTTCAGGAATTTTAATATATTCTGGATTCCTGCTTTACGGTAATATAATATTTTTTTATTCGATCTTTTTATTAGCGATTAATTTTGCATGTATTTTGTTTCTTTATAAAAGATACTCGTTCATTACAGCGTTATTATCAGTTCCTGTATTGGAATATTTAAGGACATTAGGACCATTCGGGTTTGCTTCCAATCTTGGGATCTCGTTATGGAAAGTTCCACAATTAATAGGTTTTGCATCTTATTTTGGAATATATTTTATTTCAACCTGCATCTTTTTAATCAACATACTTTTATATAGAGCTATGATTAAACATAGAAAAGCGAATTATTTCATAATATTATCTATTTTCTTATTGATGATAACTCCATATTTATTTAGAGGTCAAGATTCTGATATGCAGACCAAAAAATATGATGATGTATGCGTTGTGCAGGGAGGTATTCCGGTATGGATGTATTCTATGGAGACCTTTAGTAGAAAGTATCATCGACTTATAGAAAAAATATATATATCGCTAACTGAAAAGGCCCTTCTGAATGATTGTGATCTTCTTGTATGGCCTGAGACTGCCTTACATCGATTTATACTTAACGATGATAGTGCTTTTTATAAAGAGTTCTTTGAAATGAAATCGATTGAGACGGATACGTCTTTTATTATAGGTACTCCATATAGAAATAATCAGTGAGAAAGAAATTCTTTGTTTCTTCTGTACGGAGATGATAATAAAAGATACGATAAGATCCGTACTGTTCCTATTGTTGAGGATTATTTCGAAAAAGGTAAGGAAAACACCTTTTTGAAAAATAATACTATCTCAGTTGTTCCGGTGATATGTTTTGAATCTACTTTCGATTCGCTTGTATCAGAAAATACGAAAAAAGGTGGAGATTATATTGTAGTATCAACTAATGATGCTGGTTTCAGAAAGACTATCATACCATATCTTCATGCTGCATATTCGGTATTTCGAGCTGTTGAAAACAATAGATATCTTATTAGAGCAGCACAGGGTGGGATAAGTTTTATAATTGATAATCACGGAAATATTATAAAAAGAAAAGATCTTTTCGAGACAGGATTTCTTTTAGGAAAGGCAAGAAAGATTGACAGTTTATCCTTTTTTACAAAATACAGGTTTTTAATAATTGTCTTTTATTTTTTAATGTTTTTTCTTTCTTTGGGTCTCAGTCGATTTAAAAAGAGAAATTAGAGATTATAGGGTTGGACTTTCCGTTTGCTATTCACTTCTCACTATTCACTATTCACGGTTTTTCAAATTTTACGTATTATGATTCACGAAATATAATGTCTCTTTCTTCTGATATGAAAAATTACCGGTTCTCAGGTTGCGCAAAATCCCATAACAGCCGATAAAAAATATATATAAACACATAAAAATAAGGAATCTGATGAGAAGAACTTTATTAATAATCTTTATATTTTTTATTGTCTTAAAAACATACGGTATGAACTTAGATGATGTTTTGTTACCGGCTTTGCAAGAAGATATTGATGTCCTTAAAAACGAGAATGATAAAAAAGTAAATCAATGGGAACTATTCGAAGCAAAAAAAGCGGCTTTTCCTTCGGTATCATTAGAATTTGAGAATCAGACCTTTGATGACACAAACGTTGCTTTTACGGCGACACCGCAATTTAAACAAACACCAGAGCTTAAATTAAATCTCTTTGCTCCAATATATACAGACGGTTCATTATCACAAAATATAATATATAAAAGAAAACAGGGTGAGCTGTTAAAATTATCTCTTGAACTGACAAAAGAACAGTTGAAACATGATATTATACAACAGTATTTAGATGTTCTTGCTAAATCAAGAAAATTCGATATTTCAAAAGAGATATTAAACAATGCTGAGGCTCTACTCAATATCTATGAAAATGTATTTGAACTTGGTAAGATAACAAAATTAGAACTCTTGAACGCTCGTAAATAGGCAGCAAAGATAAAATATGAGAAAGAACTTGCGAGACTTGATTATTTAAAAGCCTATAATTCTTTGATGAGGTTGAGTCAACTTGATGATAGTAGAATATCAGATCTTGAGGATATAAATGTCGATATGAACTACAATGAGGAGCTTGAGAAGATAACAGAAGAAGCTTTGAAAAATAGACTTTAATTAAAAGTCTATAGACTCGATGCTGAAGTAAAAAAGATGGAAAAAAACCTTACAGAACCTAAAGAGACTCTTGGCGTAAATCTTGAATACAGTAGAGGTGGAGTCCAAAGAGGGGATAAAAACAGGACATTTCCACTGGATAACAAAGAGTATAAATATTCTCTTTTATTTTCAAAACCATTGAACTGGCATAAGATAAGTTATCAAAGAGATTATGAAAGTATAGGTTGGGTAAAGGCTGGACAGAATCTTTTTGAAGATACCGTTCTTGCAACAGATAGGATAACATTTGATCTTTTCGATAATGGAGTTGAAAAAAGTACAATAGCCAGGAAAAAGGCTGATTATGAATATTCAAGACTTTCAATTCGAGATTTTAAAAAAAATATGATGCTTAATATTGAAGATGCCTATAACAGTCTTATGACTGCTAGAGAGACTATAAAGATACAGCAGCAGAATGTAGCATATTATGAGGAAAAGATCGAAATAGAGAACAATCAGTATAAACTGGGGCAATTCTCAATGGCAGATCTTCTTGAGAGTATTGTAGAATCACTAACAGAAAAAAAGAAATATATAGAAGCATTCTTCGATTATAAAAAATCGTATATAATGTTAAAATATTTATCGGGAGAACTCTCCAATGAAAAATTATAAAAAAATCATATTATTTATTGTCTTATTATCCATTATATTTCTTACTGGATGCGAATTTTTAGATAAGTATCTAAAAAAAGACAATGATAAGAATAAAAGTGAGATAAATGTTATTAAAGTTGCTGCCATCAAAGTCAAGCAGACTACTAAAAATATAAATAATACTCTCATTGGTACTGCTGACCCCGAGTTTGATATAAAGATAAAAGCTCAGGTAGAGGGAAAGATCGATCAGATACTTGTAAGTGAAGGTGATATTGTAGAAAAAGGTCAGATACTTGCAAAGATAGAAGATCAGGAAGTTAGACTTCGAGTGAGACAGGCTCAGATAAGTGTAAAAGATGCTAAATCTGAGGTTGAGAGATCAAAACTACAGAAAAAAGAGAAGATACTTGAGATGGAGAAGGAATTTGCAGATGTTCAAGCGGATTATCTGAGAAAAAAGATACTTCTTGATAAAAGGAAAGATGAATCTGAGACAAAAGCGAAACTCTATAGAATAAAAGCTGCAACTCTTGAAGAAGTTAGGGAAGCAGAAAGAAATTTTGAACAGGCTAGAATAGATTATGCAGCTTCAGCTAAAAAGTATCAGACTTCTAAGGAACTCTTTGGGGATGAAAAGAACATAAGAGGTAAGATGCTTGATCTAAACATAGATAAAAATGAGAATAATCTCTTAAGCCTACAAAGTGAACTTGAAAAAGCTGAGTTTGAATTGGAAAAATATACCATAAAAAGTCCATCAAACGGAATGATTTCTGATGTTTTTAAGACAAGCAATCAATACATCAACCTAAGTGATGCTGACATATTCTCTTTGATTGGAGTAAAAAAAATACATGTTAGAACGAATGTTTCTGAGAGTGATATAAGAAAGATAGAAAAGGATAGTGAAGTAAACATAACTTTTGATGCTATTAAAGACGCTCAATATATAGGCAGGATAATATCAATAAAACCTATCATCGATACAGCTTCAAGAAGTTTTCCAGTCAGGATACTGATTCCAAATGAGGATAATAATATAAGACCAGGTATGTACTCAAGAATTAGTTTTGATAAGTTGAATGAAGTGGAGGCTTTATGGATACCAATTTCATGTATGAGAAAATCAGGCAATACAAATTATGTGTTTAAGATAAATAAAAATATAGCTATTAAGACTTCAGTAGAGACTGGAAGACAATCGGGAGATATGGTCGAAATAATATCAGGCTTGAAGTCAGGCGAACAAATCATTTCTGAGGGGGTAGATAAAGTATCAGATCTTTCAAAGGTAGAAATATTAAGGTGATACTTTATGATAAAAAATCTTTATAAACGTCCTCTATCAATAATCGCTTTTTTTGTACTGTTATTTTTCCTTGGTGTATTATCTATTTTTAAATTAAATGTAGCATTATTACCGTCTATGGAATATGGTGTAATCAATATCGAGACGGAATACGAAGATGCTACCGCAGCTGAAGTAGAGGAGAAGATCACAAATGTAATAGAGAAAACCATATCAGCTATTCCTGGTTTGAAATATTATAAATCGATTTCATATAATGGACGTTCTTTAGTCACATTAATATTTAACGAGACCAAAGAAAAAAACTATGATAAGCATTATCTAAAGGTGAGGGAAAAAGTGGAGGCAATAAAAAATATGCTTCCGGAGGATTCTCATATACCTATTGTAAATATGTATGATCCTGAAAATCTACAGAGTTTTGTCTTAGGGTTAAAATATTCTGATATTGAAGGACTTTCCTATGAAGAGGATATCCCCATACTAATAAGAAAACTTGAATCTGTAGATGGTATAAATGATGTAAAGCTAAAAGGTATACCTGAAAAGAAGATATTTATTAGAATAAATCCTCAGCAGCTATCAATGATGGATGTGACAACAAGTGAGATAATAGAATCGATAAAAGCCAACAACTTTGATTTTCCAGGAGGAACTGTTGATTCCAGGGGACAGGAGATAAATGTAAATATTCGTGGGAGTATAAAAGATATATCTCGTCTTGAAAGATTAATAGTTAGTAAAGGCTCGGATAAAAAAAACACTATATATTTATCTCAGATAGCTGATGTAATACAAAAAGAAGTTGAACAAAACTTTGCCGTAGTAAACGGTGAAAGAATGATACTGTTTGAAGTATTCACATCTAACAATACATCTTTAGGAAGTCTTTCTGACAATATTAAAGCTGTCATGAATTCAAATAATTTAAAGTATTCTATGGTAGCTGATTATTCGACTACGATTAATAGATCGATAGATGAGCTTTTGATATCTATGATCCTTGGGATCTTTTTTACTACTATAATACTTATTGGATTTTTTGGGGATATAAGGATAGCCATATTGGTATCAATAGTTATTCCTTTTGCAGTAGTAATAAATCTTATTTTTATGTTTTTATTCAAAATAAATATCAACATGTTATCCTTATCAGGATTGGTTATCTCTGTTGGTCTTATTGTTGATAACTCTCTGGTTGTAGTCGATAAACTGCAATATTTCGGATCTTTAAAGGAAAAAAGATATATATTAAAAGCAGTAAATAGTACAATAGGTCCTCTTTTATCTTCCACTTTTACCACTGTTATAGCATTCCTTCCAGTTATATTTTTAACTGGTCTTACTGGAGAGTTTTTCCGTCAGATAGCTTTATCAGTTAGTATGACTTTGTTTATATCTTTATTTTTAGCATTTCTTCTAATCCCATCGCTTTATGATTATTTTATTAGAAGAAGAAATATTAGAGGAAATTCTGGTCGTGGTATTTTTCTTCATCTTTTAAAAAGAATAGTACTAAATACATCGCGTTTCTTTTACAGACATAATATAACAACTACATTATTTGTCTTTATAGTATCAATTATAAGTATATTCTTTCTTATAACATGGAACAAAGAATTTCTTCCAGAATCAGTGGAGAGTAATTTCACCGCAAAACTTTTTTTAAATCAAATGACACCCGAGCAGATAAGCTTTGAGATAGCAAGTCTAAATGATTATATAAGAAAAAACTTTTCTGAAGAGGTAAATTGGGCAGCTGGTGCTGAATTTGAAAAAAGTGAAGCGACTGTATATTTTTCTGCGTTGAATGGTAAAGAAAAAGCGATATACTCAGGATTAAAGGAATTTTTTAAAAAGAGAGGAGTTAAAGCAGACTTTATTTTGAACCCTTCATGGAATATTCCTGAAGCCTTTAGATTACTACTTAGATTAAATATCTTTAGCGAAGACCCAAAAGTCCTCCACAGTAATGCAAAAAAACTCGAAGAAGCATTTCCAGATGATGCGATCATCGATCATATATCTCCTGAACGTGTTATAGCGATTAGACCAGATATTGAAAAATCAGAGATGCTTCAGATAGATATTGACGAACTTAAAAATACAGTAAGAACCGCTTATGGTGAATTCAGGATAACAGAACTTATAAACGAGGATTCCTACATAGGAGTAGATATAGAACCATATACTAGAGATGAAAATATTCAAAATCTTAAAGTGGCAACTAAAAATGGGAAAAAAGTCTTTTTAAAAGATTTTGCTAACATTGAAGTAGATAGAATATATACTCCAATCTATCATTATGAGGGAAAAAGATTTATTCAGACAAGATTTGCAGTATTTTCAGATATTGAAAATAAGATAAAAGAGATAACAGATCTTATTAAGGATGATGATGTTGAGTTTTCTTTTACAGGTATCAATGAGACAAAAGATGAGATGATAAAGAATATGATGTTTGCTCTAATAGTAGCTATAATACTTATTTATCTTATACTTGTGATTCAATATGAATCCTTTAAAAAACCATTTATTATTCTATTTTTATTACCATTTACCTTCTCGTGTTCGATTTTAATGTGGAAAATATACGGAGTGAGATTAAATCTAATGAATATGCTCGGTATAATATTACTATCCGGAATAACTGTAAACAACTCTATAATACTTCTTTCCGAGATAATAAAAAGAAAAGATTATAAAAAAGCCGTTGTATCAAGGTCAAGAGCGATATTTATAACAACTCTCACTACGGTCATGGGTTCAATCCCAATGCTATTTGGTTCAACTGCAGCAATGAGAATACCCCTTGCACTTACTATTATTGGTGGTATGTCAATTTCCTGGCTTGTAAACCTCATTTTCCTTCCAGCAGTTGATAGGACCTTGCGATGATAAAAAGCATATTTAAAGTCTTTTTAAAAAAAAAGCCTAGATTATTTCCAGTCTTAATAATATTGATCGTAATGATTGGTATTATATCCTATCAGAATCTTCCACTTGAATATATGCCGGGTAGAAGCGCAGATTATTATACTATAAATGTGGCTGCATCGAGTTTAGACCCAATGGAAGTTGAGAGAGCTATATGTATTCCTCTTGAGAAAAGGTTAAGAAAGATCGATGGTGTAACCAATATATATTCATCATGCAAAAAAGGTCAGCTCAAGATAAACGTTAAGACTTTAGAGGATAATGATACACGTATATATGCAGCTATAACAGCGGTATGTTCTGAACTATATGAAGATTTTCCTGAAAACGTATCAAAACCAGTAGTGATGAGATTCTCATCCGAAGACATGCCTATTACTGTGATACAGATAAAGAAAGATTTGTTTAAAGAGGATATTGAGGAAAGATATGTCAAGACTATTTCGAGGTTTGATGGAATAAGTAAAGTAGATGTACTTGGTGGAAAAGAAGAGAAAAAAGAAATAATAATAGATAAGGATAAATTATCAATACTTAAAATAGGTTTAGCTCAAATTTCCGATCTTTTAAGGAAGTATTCTATCAGAATGGGAGTAAAGTCCTATGGAAAAAATATTATTATAACCACACCTATTAAAAGACTTGAAGAGATAATGGATATTCCCGTAAAAAACCTTCAAGGGAAAGCTTATTATTTTAAGGATTTTTCAAAGATAGAGACTGAGCAACTTAAGAGAAGATCTTTTTCAAGAATAGATGGTAAACCTGCGAATGTATTATATGTATATAAAGAGTCTACTTCAAATACAGTATCTATATGTAACATGATACGAGATTATACTGAAAAAGATGAAGACCTGGAAATACTCTTTGATCAGGGTCAGAATATTAAGGACAGTATAAAGTCTCTTTTTAAAGCGCTTATGGTTGGAGCACTTATATCCGGTATTTTTATAATATCAATATTCAGGAACGTCACATTATTATTCCCAATATTACTAGTCATACCACTTTCATTTTTATCTGTTTTTGCTTTTATGTACTTTTCCTCAATATCTTTGAATGTTATGTCTATGTCTGCTTTTTTATTTTCTTTGGGATTGTTATACGATAATTCAGTGATAATTATTGAGAGTATTGAAAGAGAGATAAATATTAGAAAGAAAAAAAGCTTTAAGGTGATATATTCAGCTCTTATTAAAATACTTCCACCAGTCTTTATATCGACTTTAACTACTTTTTGTGTCTTTCTTCCAATCTTTTTCGCTAAAAAAGAACTATATGAGATGTATAAAGATTTTGCATGGGTATTGGGATTCTCTTTATTTTCATCATTTTTTCTTGCCTCTATTGCAGTTCCTTATTTCATATATTTTTTTTATATTAGGAGAGACTCAGAAAAGAATTATAAGGATTATGAGTTTTTCAATTCTTTCTTTACAGCTAGGTTATTATCAAAAAAGAAGTATATTTCAACAATAGCTTTGGTAATATTTATGATCTCAATTTTTTTCTATAATAGTATTGGTACATCAAAGACAGATCAGACTCCGGATAATATGTTTATATTTCTCTTTCAACCCGGTCTCAAGATGAGTTCCGAGGATTTTTCAAAAGATATGAAAAAAATAGAAGATTATCTAAACTCTATTGATGGCGTTAAAAGAACACTTACTACTTTTCAGGGAGAGACAGCAAGACTTGTACTCGAGGTTAAAAAGGAAAGACTTAGGGAAATAGCAGACAAATATAGTAAGATCAAAGAAGATCTATCTAAATACCCCGATATATCTTTCTTTCTAATGAATGCTCCGGTGGATACCTTTAATGAAATAGATATTAATGTTTTTGGAAATGATTTTAAAGAAAGAATAAAAAAAGCGGGAATAATATCCAGTGATATTAAAGATAAGATGGGAGATCTTTTTGATCAGATCATAATCAAAGAGAGGCCACCTGTTGATGAGATAGAGGTCGTTCTTGATCGTTCAAAGATTGCAGACCTTGGTTTTAGTATTCAGGAAGTGGCTTATATTATCAGAGCATATATTGAAGGACCAAAAATACAGGGAATAACACAGGATTCGAAAAGACAAAATAAAGTAAGAGCTTCTAATATTAATAACATTGAAGATATTAGATCGCTTCCTATAAGAAAACTTAAATCTGTAATGCTTGGTGATATAGCTGATATAAATATAAAAGCAAATCCTTCCTCAGTGGTACATGAAGACTCAAATGCTCTTGTTAAAATCGGTCTTACTTTTAAAGATATTGATGAGTATACGATGATGCAAATGATCAGAAGGACAATAGATGAAAAGAATCTAAAAAGAAAGAATAGGATCCTTTATTCTTTTGATAAGAAGACAATGAAATTGAAAGAAACAAGAAGAGAGATGACATTAATAATAATATTCACAATGTTATTTTTAAGTATTGTCTTATACATGTATTACAACACTTTTATAGATGTTTTGATAGTATTTTCAGTGATCCCACTTACATATTCTTTACTTATTATAATAATGAGCATATTTAAGATGTCCTGGAGTCTTCCTGTTTACATAGCTTTTATTTTACTTTCAGGTATAGTTGTAAATAATTCAATACTTGTTGTAGATTTTATTAAGAAAGACCAGTCTCATTCGTTAATATTTAAGATAATACATAGTATAAATAATAAGTTCAGAGCTGTACTTATTACAACAGCAACTACTATATTTGGTTTGGTGCCACTTATATTTGCCGATAGTTTTTGGAGAACTATGGGAATCATTGCGATTGCCGGTTTAGGAATCGGAACTTTGATATCCTTATATGTGATGCCGATATTATATTATAGCATTAAGAAGAAGTGAAGCGATAGTACAGTATTACTAAGATTTTGATTGGAGTTATATATGAATAAATATTTAAAAGAATTGATCTTAGGCGCAATAATCACGAGTATTATAATTGTATTTCAAATGTTAGCGATGCCGCAATATATTACAGGTATAATTATAAATTTGATCTATGTAGTTTTTACTCTTGTATCAGGATTAAGAACGACCTGCTATGTAGCTGTACTTGTACCGTTTATTGCCTCAATCACAGGTATACTAAAACCTGTATTAGTACCTGTAATTCCTATAATAATATTATCTAATCTAATATATGTCTTTTCTGTATATAGGATAAAAGGCAATAATATATTTCTTAGAATATTATTTCCACCGGTTCTAAAAGCTCTGACTATTTTTTTAGGAGGTAAACTGTTTATAAACTTCTTTGAAGTACATCCGATGTTTCAGAAGATGTTTATAGTGTTTGTTTCTATAAACCTAATGACGGCATTTGTAGGAAATATTATAGGGATATTTCTCTCAAAAAGATTGATTAGATCTCTCACTTAAAGGCAATATCATTTTCTGTCATTATATCTATATCGATTTTCTGTCTTTTGAGAAGTTTTACAAGAACACCTGAATCTGATACTAATTCACCCGAAAAAGTTCCATCATAGATCTTATTTACACCGCATGAAGGACTATTTTCTTTTAGGACAAGAAGTTCAGGTTCATAAAACTCAATAAGTATTATTGCTTCTGATGCACCTCTAAGAAATTGTTCCGTCTTATCTTCGCCGTTTTTGTTTTTTACTATTATGTTTTCTCTGTCTACTATCTCACAAGGAATCCTTGGTGTAGAAAGCCCACCTAATTGCTCTGGACAAAAGAAAAAGATATCTTTCCTATCTTTTATGAGTTCTTTGATCTCACAACTAGTCTGAGAATTAAGATCATAACGACATTTATAGCCTGCAAGGCATGCACTTATTCCTATCATGCAATAATAGTAATATATTTTTAATTTATAAACAAGAGAAAAGTATTTTCAATCTTTATTGGGTACTGGTTAATAAAAAAACCTTAAAATGCCGAAAAGTAAAAAAAAGGTAACTCTAACAGGAGGCTCATTATGAAAAAAGAATATCCTGACGTATTAAATAAAAAAGGTGTTTTGCTTTTTAAAAAGAAAAAATATTCTGATGCTATAAAGTTATTTAAAAAAGCAATTGAGATGAACGGTAAGTATGTTGAAGCTTATGTTAATCTTGGAATAACATATTCTGATGCAGGATTAAGGGAAGATGCTGTAAAGGCTTTTACAAAAGCTTCTATATTGGATCCCCTATATATGGACAAGTTTGGTCTGGACCTTAGTAAGAGAAAAAGAGATGATAGCGAGATGTTTATAAAAGAAGCAAGGTTAGCTTTTTCCAGATGCGAATATCAAAGAGCAATGGAATATGTTGAAGCAGCAGTCTCTCTCAAACCGGAATACCCTGATTACAGGAACTTTCAGGGTGAAGTATATCTTAGATTAAACAGACTTCACAAAGCAAGATTGTGTTTTGAAAAAGCTTTGGATATAAATCCTTCATATTGGAGAGCAAAAAGAAATCTTTCATATATCTTATATCTAAAAGGACTTGAGTTTTTTGCAGACGGTATGAAAAACGAGATGTTGAAATTATGGAGAAAAGCTATCAGTATTTATCCTAAGACAGATCTTTTAAAGTTAGCAGTAAATTTAGAGTTTACAAATGCAACTATGAAATGTAAATGTACAAATTGTGAAAATTTTATTGAAAATGATTTTAAATACTGTCCTCACTGTGGGCTTAAAAGATGATTTGGATATTATACGAAAAAAAATATAAGCATTTTGTCGAACCATATATTTTAGCTTTATTCTCAAGTTCTAGAAAGAAGATTGGTCTAGTTCCGCTAGAAAGAGAATATTTATTGGATAAAAGTAAAGAAGATGTAATGAGATTTCCAGAGGATTTTACAAATATAAATACTGAAGAACTTGAACTAAATAGATTCGATTATTCTATACTCCCTGATCATGGTATCGAAAACGCTTATCATGCAAATGTCTTTTCACAGGAGAGGAAAGGTAGATTATATCTTGATACTTCAAACGTAAAAGACACATCTTTACCGGAAATATATAATAGATTACCCGTCATTAAAAGAACGAAAAATGATATTCTTAATGATATGCATGAGATGGAAAAAAGATTTTTTGTAAAGAATTTTATTGTCTATACTGATAATCCGGAAAATATTCAGATAGAAAATTTTAAAGATCTTTATAAAGTCGAAGTCAAAACTAACTAGAATATTAAACTGGTATTAATAATATTCCTGTCTCATATTTCCGAAAATATAGATTTAATGCATACGCGAATATAGATATTCCGTTTTTATACTCTGATTCATCAGGTATTTCAAAAGTAATAGTGTTTTGTCCTTCTTTTAAAAATACTGCGGGAAATTTGAATTTAAAAAGATGACCAATAGTATGAATAGATCTGAATTTTCCAGTCCATAACAATCTATCATTTATCTTTATACTTACATCAGATGAATATTCATCTCCTTGAGGGAATCCTTCAGGATGAGAAGCACCTCTAAATGCAAGTAAGTATTTTTTCGATTCTATTTTCTCGATATTAAAATTATATTCTAATCTACCTTGGTTTTGTCCTTTTATTATAGAAAGACCACTTCTGCATCTTTCGCTTCCTCTCCAATGTGTAAGTATATTATCAAAATCTCCAGTAAAATCTGATGGGTCTATTATTATAGTTGATTTTTTATCTATATATTTTTGTAATAAAGATATTTCTTGAACATCTGATGTTGTAACAGCTTTCTTTAAAAATTTTTCAATTAATTTTACAAGTTCCTGAGTATCTTTATAGTCTTTAGGAAGATAAACGATATTATCAGAGAAATAAAAATCCAGATCTTTTGTAAGTATTTTTCCATAATCTTCCAGCTTTATGTCTGAAAAAGTCCCTGGATGTGGTTGAAAAAGTTGAAAATCAAATCCGCCGTTTGGTTTTGAATTGGAAATGAACCTTAGATTGTTTATAAAAGACTCTTTAGTTTCTCCAGGAAGTCCTGCCATGAAAAGTAAAGCTACGAGTATATCATTCTTTCTACAAAAATCTGTTAATTCTAAAATACTTTCCATATTTACGCCTTTATATATAAGCTTTTGAACATTAGGGTCGATTGTTTCCACGCCTACTGATATCTTAACAAGACCTACTTCTTTTAATTTTAAAATAAGATCTTTTGAAAAAGATGAACCAGACATATTTATCCTAAACTTAATGTTTAGATCTTTTACCAATTTACAGAACTTTAATATGAAATCCTTATTATATAGAAAGTTATCATCATCAATAATAAAGTTGTTTATATTGTAATCCGCTTGAATCTTTTTAATATATTCCACTGCTCTATCTGCACTAACGAATCTGACTTTCCCAGGGAATATGTTATGAGCCATACAAAAAGAACATCTTCCAAAACATCCTCTTGAAAAGATGACCAAAGCAGCATCTGCTTTTAATGCATGATCATATATTATTCCATTGCCGGGCATATCAGCTCTTTCAGGTAAAGGTATCTCTGAAGCTGGTAGGCTTTGAGACATACTATTGTTTTTGACTATTTTTCCATCAAAATAACTAAGTGATGGTACAGTTCCAAAATTTCCGTTTATTTCTATTATTCTATAAAGAGAAGATAATGCTAATTCGCCTTCACCTCTTATTACATAATCAATATAATTTTCTCTGACTAGTTTGTCATAAAGCCCGGTAGCGGCAGGCCCGCCAAAGACTATTGGAATATCGCTTAATTCTTTTTTGATTTTTTTAGCTATAAGCATAGCCGAATTCATTTGATAACTCATTCCAGTAAAACCTATAAGTCTCACCTTGTCTTTAAATTCAAGTATCTTTTTTATTGTGATCGATATATCAGCATCATCTATAATCGCTACTTCAAGAAACTTTTTTCCTAGAAATTTGGCAAGTGATGCTAGACCATATGTCGATTTGTTCTGAAATGGTGCAAACGAAGATACGGGTGGATTAACAAGTAATATCATTTTTCTAACCTCAGATTATCCTGAAGAGTCTTAAGTAGATTATTAGCTGTATTATCATCCGGATATGCACTTAACACTTCAAGTATTTCCATAAAGACTTCATTAAAATCAGATTTTCTTTGAATGAAATCTGAAATATATATTTTATTTCCTAATGAATTAACAACTTTTTGCCAGGAACCGATTGCTTTCCTATATTCGCCTTTCTTTACGAAGACTCTTCCAAGCCAAAAATGTGCAGTTAAATAATTAGGATATTTTGCAATTGCATTATTTAATTCTAGCATAGATTTCGTGTATCTTCCAAGATAAAACAGTTTTATTGCTCTTTCTGTATGAACTTCAGCACTTACAACATTACCGTGAACAATCTTTGTCTTATTTTCAATTTCTCCATTTTTACCAAGAGTATGAAACCTTGAAGACATCACATATGATTTAGTAGTCTCTATCTTAGTTGTTAGCATACGTAGTATAGTTGTAAACTTGGAAAGATTAGATGAGTTTATTAATCTTAATTCTTCTGAGAACTCACCTGCGAGTTTTCCTAGATTCTGTATCTCAGCGGAAGAAAAACTATTTGGAGATTTAGCAAAATTATAAATAACATTATTCACTTCTCTTGAGATCATATATCTTGATCTTATCTTTTCTATTGGAAACTCACTTGAGAATTCTACGAGTCCTGATTGTTTAAACTCTTTAAGGACATCAAAAACATATGAAGGAATGGTTGAAGCAAAAATTTGAATAATCGAAACTGTTAATATCATTATTATTAAAGGAATTTTTTTTATCATATATATATTATCGAACAATTTTTATTAATATTAAATGGGTAGTTGTCCGAAAAGTATAGTAATACGTCTAATGGAGGAGCTTGTGCGAAAGGTAGTATTACTTTTTTTGCTTTGTATAAATATAGCTGTTTTTTCAGCATCTATAAGTGCTATTGTACCGGAAGACCATTATGGATATTCCGTAATAAATGATTTTGTTGAAAGGAGACTGCTTATTGCTCCTGAGATATATAAGCCTGGTGGTGTTCTTACAAGAAAAGATTTTGCTATTCTTTCGACTATGCTTCTGACCAATACTGATGATAAAGCATATCTAAATAATCTATCTTATTATGACATTAAAAATATTTTAAGATTAGTTGTTGATTTTTCAGAGGAGATAAACTTCTTCTTTTCAACAGAGGTAAATAATATAGAAAGAAGATTAAGGTTACTTGAAAAGAAAATTGAGGTTCCTTTAACAAATATTAAAAGAAATAGAAAAAAAATAGAGATGCCTGATTTTGAAAAAAGAGGAAAGTCAGAGTTTAAGACCAGAACAACATTGGATACTTCCTATTCTGCTTATAATGTAGATAATGGTCCTCTTCATTATTATTATCATCCGGAAAGAGCAAAGGATTCTCTTTTAAAGACAGAACTTCTTGTGGAAAGCATGGAAAACTGGGAAGATGAACAGCAGTTTTACTTGCGATTAGGGTCTTGGACTAGAGACGCATCAGGCAAGATAAACGCGAGATTTAAATATATAGACCCGTCCTTTAAGATAAGATACTCTTCTTTTGAGCAGGATTCGGATTTTATTTTAAACGCTTCAGATCTAACTGCTAAGTATGCTTCTTTCGATACGGGAAGATTTATGATACTTAAGCGAATGAACTCTCGAAATGATGTTGTTGAAGATATATATCAGTTAAGATTAAAACATTTTAATGTTAATTATAAGATAAGTAATGCTGGAAATTATTCAGTTGCAGGAACTCCTGAGCAGAAATCAAATATATTTGTAAACGGTGATATGTATGGGCTTCAGTGGGAACTGGGAAAAGCTGAGGTCTATGTAGGTAATGTTAAAGTTGCTGATCCGGTTGCAGGAGCAATAAAATTCAAAAAACATTTTCTGGGTGGATTAAACATAGATGCAAGGGTCGCAAAGGTGGAAAACCTCTATAATACAGGTAATAATATTAATTCATATAGACCTTATAATACTTTTTCTATCGAAAAGATGACTGGTGATCTTAGTGTAGGTAAAAGATTTACGCCAAGGACTTATGGTGCTGTAATATATCATGAAGATAACAGTGATGATAATACTTTCAATTATATAAATAAAGGAGCTGTTTTAAACATTAACGCTAATAGATCATATTTTGTAATACATTATCTTATGGAAGAAGAGTATGATAGATTATTAAAACTTCAAAAAGAGACAACTGACACCTTGAATTTTATGACTGCAGGAAGATTTTTTAATATGAGAGCTCAGTATAATCTTAATATTGCAGAAAATGAAACAGCATATAAAGGAATATCAAGAAAGATATTGAGAAATCGTCTTGATCTTTCTAAAGATCTCACCCAAAGAATATCGAGTCAGTTATATATGGATTATGCAAGTTATGATAATACGGATGTTGCTGATGGTATAACCTCGCAGGAGGATAGAGATACTACAGGTCTGATACTGGATTATTTTGTCTCGCAAAGTAAGAACTTTCAGATAAAAGCTGATTATACTGTTTGGGATGGATATCTTGATCCAATAACTGGTGGTTATCAGAAAGGTAAATTTGTTGAAGGTAAATTCTATATGGGAATGGATATAAAAGGAAGACAGAATGATAAATATGTTATTGGTTATGAGTATATAGATCATTCTGATAAGAGAAATATCAACTCATATGAAGGCAATAATCTTAGTGTCTCATATAAGAAAAGATACTAGGAGAAGGTGAACAGTAATAAATTACTTGTGAGCAAGTCTTAAGACTTTAGTGAGAAGTGAAAGGTTTAAAAACACTAGACCAAAGGTCGCTTACTAACAAAGTGCTTACTAGAACCGTAGGTTTGTTTACAAAGAGTTAAATTATAAATTAATT
>PKTG01000133.1 GCA_002869225.1 Candidatus Muiribacterium halophilum
TTCTTGATTGCATGTAAATATAACAAATGTTCTGAATGTGAAAATTCTTATGTTACTTATGAAAATTATTTGGATGAAGAGATTAAAAGCAAATATAATTATCTTATGGCTCTTTATGAAAAATACAATGAGGTTCTTAATGAAAAAGTAGAAGGACCACTTTTTAATCAATCATCGGATAGAAATAAAAAAACGATGTCATCCAGGTATACGTGTTGAAAGCAGTGAGATGTGAGAAGTGAGTAGTGAATGGTGAAAATTTCGTAAAGCGAAATGGGTAATAAGGTGTCGCGAGTCGAGGGTCAATAACCCTTTGCAAAGCAAAGCACAGCCTAAAAGGCTCATCTTGAGCGAAGCGATACATCAGCAGCATAGCTGCTAAACTGATTTAGAACAGGAAACGGGTAAAAGCAGTGAACGGGAAACGTTTGATGTTACCAGCCAGAATTTGATCTTGAGGTTTCAGTACATTGAAGATATATAACATAAATACCTACAAATGGTATGTAATATAACAAATGAAGCCATATTGGTCTATTCATATCTCTTAATCTTCTAATAGAGAGAGAAATAAAGGGCATATAAAGAAGAACAGCTATTATGTTGATGATATGATCAAAAGTTTGTTCGTCAAGATCCTTTTCACTCATCAGTTTTATAATTGAAAATCCGATAATAAATGCAACAATTAAAATAAAAACAATATATGAATTGAATTCAGATCTTGAAGCTTTTCCTTTCCAATTAAAAGTATTAAAAAAAATATTTAAAATAGTAATTAAAAAATCCAAAATATTACTCCTGTTTTTGTATTATTTATATTTTATTGAAAAAAATAAATTTTGTAAAATTTCGGTGTCGGTGAGGTACTTTTTAAATTTTTTCTTATAGTATAATTATATACTATAAAATAGATTTGTAGTAAATTTTAAACCGTTATAGAATAGTTTTAGTAAAAAATGAGGAGTGTCTTTATGAAAAAGTTTGTTTTTATTTTATTAACAACCGTCTTAATCTTAAATATCTTTGCAGATAAGCTTTATGATACTAGAACGGGTAGATATATTGATCTTGATGAAGCAAGGAAAATAATTAAAAAGTTTGATGTTATATATGTTGGTGAGATACATGATCAAAAACCTTATCACGATGCTCAGCTAAATATAATCAGATTGTTATCGGATGAGAATATCTCGGTAGGAATGGAGTATTTTAATCGAAGATACAACAATGTACTTAAGGATTATTTTCAATATAATAGATTCTCAAATGATGAATTTTTAACAAGATCTAATTATTATAAGACCTGGGGATTTGATCTCAGTCTTTATCAGGATATATTTGATGAGCTATATAAGGATAATATTCCAGGTTTTGGAATAAATCTTGATAGAAGTATAGTCTCTAAAGTAGCAAGAGGAGGTCTTGAGACTCTTTCTACTGAAGAAAGAATTCAGCTTCCATATCTACATCTAAATGATTTTCCAGCACATAAAAAGTATATAAAAGAAGTATTCACTCATATGGGGATGAAAATGAGATTCTCACCGGAGATGTTTAATAATTTCTATACTGCTCAGACAATATGGGAAGACACAATGGCTCATTCTGTTTGGGCAAGGATGAAAGAAAATCCAAAAGAAAAGATTGTCGTTCTTGTTGGACAGGGTCATCTTGTATATAGATTCGGTATTCCAGAAAGAGTGAAGATGAGAAAAAAGCACGCTTATTGTACTATAATTCCTGTTTATAAAGATGAACTTTCAAAAGAAAATATGTCAGTAAAGTATGCGGATTATTTGTATGTGTTAGATGCAGTGAAAAGTGAGAAGTGAGTGGTGAATGGTGAAAATTTCGTGAAGCGTAAAGCGTGATGGGAAACGGGGAAAGGCAGTGAATGGTGAATGGTGAGTGGTGAGTGGTGAAGATAAAGCAGAAAATAGAAAAAATCTGGGGTTTGGGATTTGGGAGTTTAGTATTTAAATTTATTAATGTGTAGAAAATAAAATCCTGGGTGGCACCGGAGAAAGATTCTCGAAATTCTGGTTCTGTTTCATTAGGGATATTTTGAGAACGTCGGAGGGGACAGGACCCGGAATGTAAACTTAGGTTTCATTTAATAAATTTAAATAAGTTCGACCCCAAAATCCTGTTTTTAAAAAAAGGGGTATTTATGAAGATATTATACTTTTCCGGTACAGGTAACTCATATTATATTGCAAAGAAAATATCTGATTCAATAGAAGGCTCTAAGCTTCAGGATATAGCAACGCTTTTTAAAGAAGCAGATTTTCATCACGATGTTGATGATGAGCTGGTCTTTGTCTATCCGGTATATGCATTTCTTCTTCCACTTATGGTCGAAGGATTCTTTAAACATCTTAAAATAAAAAGAGGTGCAAAAGTATATCTTGTATCAAATTGTGCCGGAAAGAACATGCCGGTTAATTCACATGTGAAAAAGATCATCGAAAGAAAAAAAGGAAATGTAAACGCTTCTTATGAGGTTCAGATGCCAAGTAATTATATTCCATTTGGTGGAGCTGAACCTGATTCAAAGATAAAAAATCTTTTTGATAATGCTGATAAAAAAATAGAGAAAATAATAAATGCTATAAAATCCAACGAAAGTGGACATTTTGAGAATGGTAATTTCTTTTATAGATTGTTCTCAAAACCTTTATGGAAGTTCTTTGTCATAGGAATAAAGACCAAGGGTGGTAAGGGTTTTAGTCAAAATGGAAGATGTAATTCCTGTGGTATATGTCAGAAGTTATGTCCTTCTAATAATATTGAACTGTTTGAAGGTAAGCCTATTTGGGGAGATAACTGTGAGCAGTGTATGGGATGTCTGCAATTTTGCCCTCAGGAAGCTATAGAGCTTGGAAAATCAAAAGGAAAGAGAAGATATCATAATCCAAGGGTGAAAGCTGCGGAACTTTTTAGAAACAAGTAAAGCAGTGAATGGTTAAACGTAATGCGTGAAGGGGAACGGGGAAATCCAGTTTTAACCCAAATCCCAGTTTTTTATTTTTCCTCAAGTTCCTTACCTGTCAATCTTTGCCACATAAATAACATGCTATCATGATGATGGTGATGATTTTCTTCTTTCTCTTCTTTGTTGACCTGGGCAGCTATATCGAGTTCGTTAAATCTATATCCGCTTTTTTGAAGAGTCTCTTTCATATTGGACATTTTATCCAAGCTGTCTTTCTTTCCCTCTTCTTTATAAATATATTGAAGCATAGTTATATAATTTAAAGGAAAAAGAAATTAACCTAAATCATTAGTCATAGCAGCACCAGTTTTATTTGCTACCTTAAGTGCAGTCAGAAGTGCACTTTCAGCATCTTCGTATTCGTGTTTTTTCAGGTGAAGCCAACCTAATGCTCCAAGTACTTTATGAAGCTGAGGATGTTTAGGATTCTCTTTTATAAATTCCTGTCCTAGTTTTTCTGCGTAATCAGTTCGATAATCAATATTTGCCATATGAAGTATTGTTATAGATGTAAAATAAGCATTATGTGGGTTTAATCTAAAGGCCAGTGTCGATATGTTGATCATATACTTTTCATTCATAGTCCTGCTTATATGAAAGAATTCATCTATTTTCATCCATAGTATATTTCCCAGATATAACTTATAGTCATTGAATAGATGTTGTATTCCTTTCCAGATATAGAATAACCGGAAATTCTTGTGTTTATTGAAAAAACCATAGAAAATAATATTAAAAGACATAAGAATATTAAGATTATCTGTTTGTTAACACTTGTCATATCAGATCTCTTTTCGGTCCCAGAATAGTCTTGTCAAAAATATCATGAGCAAAATATATATAGCTGCATATATTAGCACAAAGAAATAATACCAGTAAGGAACTGGTTGATTCATAAGGTCAGCTCTCAATAGGTCATCAAATATTGATGATGATGGCACTATGACATTAGATATTACTTTTAAAAGGACAAAATCAGACCCGACAGTTAAAGACGGTAAAAAAATACTACCCAGCCAGATAAGCAAAGAGAAGGATATTGCTATTATATAATCAGAAAATAAAGCTATAGCACAGAATATAAAACTCCAAACGATTGTCTTTAATGAAAATACTAACAAAGTTATCCAGAAAGAATAGAACGATGCATCGTAAAAATAAGAGATCCCTTTTAATAACAAACTTGATAAAAGACAAACAGGTAGATAAAACAGCCATACCGATATTGCTTTTGATATATAATAATGATGTCTTTTTATCCCTTTTCCGATTATCATATAGATCGAATTATCTCTTATCTCACTTCTTATATCTGATACACTGCTAAGTAGTATACTTGTTATTATAAGTATGGAAAGTATGGAAATAGACATCTCGTAAAATAGTTCTGCAACAAAGATATCTGATAATGTGTTTATATAAAACCAAAGTATTAATTCAAACAGTAGGTAGAATATCAATACTGACCAGGCTTTTTTTCTTAGAAGTTTTTTAATTGTCAGTCTTATTATTGATGTCTTCATATTTTATCCCGATACCTTTTCGAAAAAATCTTTGAATTCTTTGATTGAATGAAATTCGTCTTTGTTCTTTGAGATCATCTTTCTGTCTTTCTTTTCAATAAATAAAAATCTTTCAGAGATCTCAAATACGGTCTCAAGATCATGTGATGAACAAAGAAGAGTATTTCCGTTTTCTTTTATCTTTTGGCTAACATATTTAAAGAACTGCTTACCTTTTATATCAAGTCCTCCCAGAGGTTCATCGATGATTATTAATTTTGATTTGGATATAGCGGCAAGACATAGCCAAAGTTTTTGTCTCATTCCCTTTGAAAAGGATTCAGTCCTGTTAGTCTCATTTAAAAGCGAACTTTTTTCGAGTACTTCATCAAGAGCATTTTTATCAACATTATTTTTTTCCAGAGTCGAAAAGAAGTCTACTGTCTCATTTATGTTAAGAAGAGGAAAACCTTTTGTTATCTCCGGTACAAAAAATATCAGGTTTTCATCCGGTCTGTCTTTACCATTATATAAAAATTTACCGTTATCTGGTTTAGCGAGTTGTGTCAACATCCTGAAGAAAGTGGTCTTCCCCTGACCGTTTAAAGCTACAAGTGATATTATCTCATTTTTCTTAATACTTATATTTACATTGTCTAATATCTTTTTATCTTTGAACTTTTTCGATATGTCCTTGCATTCAACTATGTTCATATGAAGATTTTACTCTCGAAAAAAAAAACAGTCAAATGGAAAAAGCTGTGAGTAGTGGATGGTTAAATGTAATTCGTGAAGTGTAATGGGTGATGTGTGATGTAAACTAAGGCAGAAAATCTGTAAAGAGTGGGGGTTGGAATTTTCACCTATATTCTTTACATAAAACCTGTTCTTATTTATACTGTTTAAAAGTCATTAAACGCCTGAAGGGAGTGAATATGGGTAATCGAACCATTTCTGAAAAGATAAA
>PKTG01000115.1 GCA_002869225.1 Candidatus Muiribacterium halophilum
TCACTATTCACTATTTACTGCTTTATATGTTATAATTAAAGTATGAAAAATAAAAATGCTTTTACATTACTTGAGATGCTTATTGTCGTTGCAATAATTGGGATTATAAGCACTTTTCTTTTTCCATATGTGAATAAATCTGTAAATGATGCGAAGTATACAAAAGCCAAGCAGGATTTTTCAGCAATAAAAGATATTATTCAGTATCACTATCTTTCAGGATTGGATAAACAGGGTGAACATATTGCACCCCTAGAGGAAGATTCACTTATATTACTAGATTATTTACATGACAATGGCGATTTTGAGAATAAGACTGATAATGAACGCTTTCATGCAATAAACGCTTTAGACTATCTTGGGAAAAATGAGAATGTTAGTGTTCCTGTAGATCCATGGGGAATGAAATATTCTGTTCTTGTAAGGAGTGAAACATTACCTGATCAAATAGATATCGATTTTTCAAAAGGAAGATATCATATAACAAAGATCTTTCAGCTGGATCTTGGAGATCAGAATGATCTTTATATAGGAAAAAAAGTGTATTTTTATGCTCTTACTCAGCCGGTTCCAAACACAGGTCCTTTTGGAAGTGTAACACCTCCTGCTCCTATTGAAAAGGATGCCATATCACTGGAATTTATTTACAGATATTATTATACACAGACAAAAGTAGCACCATATCCTGAATTAAGGGATATGGTTTTATATATGACTAAACAGATGGAACAATCAACAACAGAAGTAGTACTTACTCCTAATTCACTTGGTTTTCCTGATGAATCCAAAAGATATGCGACATGGAAGAAAGCTTATCTTACTATTCCAACCACTTCCATCGCAGATATACAGGATTATTCACTTTATTTCTCTATAGAACTTCCATCTACAACAATTGGAAATCCTAATGAGACCAAACTTGAGATAAACGGTTTAATAATGAGAGCCAGATTACCGTATAATTCAAAGACACTTACCAGTTTTAGTGGTACTTTACCTGTTTTGGCTCTTAGTGTTGGTTATGCTGGTTGGGTTGATCTTTATCATTCATCCTTTAATGGAAAAGTAGATATAAAAATAATTTCAGCCGGTCCGGATCGTGAATTTAATAAGTATGATGATATTTCCAGTGATTATTCTCTTAAGCTGAATTTTTAGGCTTTTTATAGTATCATATCAGAATGAGCTCATTACTTAAGAAGACTATAGCATTTTCTACAGGGACACTTCTATCCAGGATACTTGGGTTTGGTAGAGAGATCATGTTTACCTACTTTCTTGGAGCATCACTTGTATCCGATATATTTTTCGCAACATTCAGAATACCTAATTTTTTAAGAAAACTACTAGCGGAAGGAACTTTATCCTTTGCTTATATTAATATTTTCTCAAGACTTGAAAAAGAAGAAGGTTCTGAAGAGGCTCTCAAACTTTCCAGTGCTTTTTTAAACTTTATATTTTTGATTACTTTTTTACTGTTTATACTGGTTTTTCTTTTCTCAGATCAGATCATAAGGGTTGTGTTAATCGGATTTGAGGGAAATAAGCTGGAAATAGCTTCGTATTATCTGAGATGGTTGTTCCCTTTTATAATTCTAATTTCACTTTCTTCTGTCTTTGCAGGATTTTTAAATATCAAAGGTGCGTTTCTTATACCCGCAGCTTCGTCAGGATTTTTAAATATATCCCTAATAACCGGAGTACTTCTTTTTAAAAGTGAAAATATCTTCTCAATGGGAAAAGTATTCGGAATATCAGTTCTTTTAGCTGGATTATTACAGTTTATAATGGTGATGTTATTCTCTTTTAAAAAAGGGTTTCGTTATTATTTTATATTAAATCATACGGGTCTTCGTCGCATGCTCTTCTTCTTTATTCCTGGGACTTTTGCAATGGCAATAACACAGATGAATGTTCTTGTTGATGGAATATTCGCATCTTATCTTCCAACAGGAGGTATATCCTGGCTTAATTATGGTAATCGGCTTATGCAGTTTCCACTTGGCCTTTTTGGAATAGCAATATCCACAGTGATGACTCCTGAATTTGCAAAGGATAATGATAAGGAACGGGCAAATCTTAAATTATGTAAAGCTTTCAGGATGAACTCTGTTCTGATTATCCCTTGTATGATAGGTCTTATGATATTTTCAGAAGAGATAGTAAGTCTTATATTTTTTAGAGGAGAATTTGATTATAAGGATGTATTAGAGACTTCAAAGACACTGTTTTATTATTCCAGTGGACTTTGGTTTTATGCGGCTGTAAAGATAATGATGCCCATGTTCTATTCACAAAACAGGGTCAAGATACCGGTCTTTTCAGCATTGTTTTCTCTCATAGTAAACTCAATACTAAATTTTATACTGATAAAATATTATCAGGCTTCCGGACTGGCACTTGCTACTGCCATATCTGCTTTACTCAACTTTATGCTTCTAAGGTTCTTTTCAGGTAATGCTGGAGTAAGATTTGAATTTATTTTTAAGATGACTACAATAACGATTATTCTTACAACAATGCTTATATTGTTGAAACAATTCAATATATTTTTTATTATGATAACATCAGTAATTTTATATATGATATTACTTAAGGTTTTTAAACTTGAAGAGTTTGATGACCTTATAAGATTTTTTAATAAAAAGAGAGCTTGATAAGGATAGAGGACATTATTTATGTATGATAAAGAAAAGATAAGAAATTTCTCGATTATCGCTCATATAGACCATGGTAAATCGACTCTTGCGGATAGGATATTGGAATTATCAGGAGCTGTTGATACAAGAAATATGAAGCAGCAGTATCTGGATAATCTGGATGTAGAAAGAGAAAGAGGTATTACGGTAAAATTAAGAGCTGTAAGGATAAATTATAAAGGGTATGTACTGAACATAATCGATACTCCAGGTCATGTTGACTTTTCCTATGAGGTCTCAAGATCTCTTGCAGCCTGTGATGGTGCGCTTCTTGTTGTCGATGCAAGTCAGGGAGTTGAAGCTCAGACTCTTGCAAATGTCTATCTTGCGGCAGAAAACGAACTGGAGATCTTGCCGGTACTGAATAAGATAGATCTTCCTCATGCAAGGCCTGATGAGATAAGGGAAGAGATAGAGGAGGAAATAGGTATCTCAGCTGCTGATGCTGTAGAGGTAAGTGCAAAAAACGGTATTAATATTGATAAACTTCTGGATAGACTCATCGAATGTCTTCCTGCTCCGCAAGGAGATCAGAATAAAAAGCTTCGAGCTCTTATATTTGATTCTGTATACGATGAATATCGTGGGGTTATAATCTTTGTAAGAGTCTTTGACGGCTCACTAAAAAAAGGTGACATGATCACTTCGATTAGAAATAGAAAAGAATTTGAAGTTTCAGAGATCGGTTTCTTTTCACCGGATATGAACCCTTGTGATAAATTGAACACTGGAGAAGTCGGTTATATAATAGCCGGAATAAAGTCTATTAGAGAGGTCAAAGTCGGAGATACAATAACTCATTTTGAAGATCCGACTGATAATCCTGTGCCGGGCTATAAAGAAGTAAAACCAATGGTTTTTACCGGTCTTTATCCCGTGGATACTGTCAATTATATGAATCTTAAAGATGCTCTTGAAAAACTTACACTTAACGATTCATCTCTAAGATACGAACCTGAGAACTCAATAGCACTTGGTATGGGATTTAGATGTGGATTCCTGGGACTTTTACATTCTGAAGTGGTTCAGGAGAGACTTGAACAGGAATTTGATCTTGAGCTTGTAGCGACAGCTCCGAGCGTTAGTTATTTTGTCAAGAGATCAAATGGTGAAGAGGGATTTATTGAAAATCCAATGAACCTTCCAGATCCATCTCAGATAGAATATGTTGAAGAACCTTTTGTCCGAGTGGAACTTATGACACCAGCTGAATATGTTGGTGCTATTATGACACTTGCGGAAAACAGAAGAGGAAACATGAAAAACATGAAATATCTTTCAAGAAATAGAGTGGAACTTGAATATGAGATGCCACTTGCGGAGATAATAATTGATTTTTATGATAAACTAAAATCATCGACTCGTGGTTATGCATCCATGGATTATGAACTTATTGAATATCAGAGGACCGATGTACAGAAATTGGATATAAAACTAAACGGTGAGATCGTTGATGCTCTTTCAATGATCGTACATAGAGATAGAGCCTACTCTACAGGTAGGATGATCACCGAGAAGCTTAAAGAGATAATACCGAGACAGATGTTTAAAGTTCCGATACAGGCTTGTATCGGTGGAAAGGTTATAGCAAGAGAGACAATTTCAGCTATGAGAAAAGATGTACTTGCAAAATGTTATGGTGGAGATATAACCAGAAAGAGAAAACTTCTTGAGAAACAGAAAGAAGGAAAAAAGAGAATGAAATCAATAGGAAACGTCGAGATACCAAGGAATGCGTTCCTTGCAGTCCTTAAGGTTGATGATTAAGGGGGAAAAAGATATGAAGAAAGAAAAAGTGGTCATTACAGCTCTTGGAGCAAATAAAAGCGGTATTGTTGCTAGTGTTGCTCAGACAGCAGCTGATTATAACTGTTCAATACTAGATATGACTCAGACAATAATCGATGAACTGTTTGCTATGATAATAATAGTTGATATAACTGATATAAAAATGGATTTTTCAGATTTTAAAGAAAAGTTTGAGAGACGCGGTGAAGAACTTGGAATAAAGATATTTGTTCAGCATGAGAACGTATTTAGATATATGCATAGAATATAAAGGAGGACCTTTTTAATGTTTATACAACCGGAAGAGATATTAGAGACATTGGGAATGGTCCATGTTGAGAATCTTGATGTTAGGACTACTACCCTGGGAATAAGTCTAAGGGATTGTTCTCATGATGAAATAGATGTATGTGCAAAAAGAGTCTATGACAAGATATGCCAGAAAGGTGAACGACTTGTCGAGATGGCAAATAAAGTTGAAAACAAATACGGTATTCAAATTGTTAATAAAAGAGCATCAGTGACTCCTATAGCTATAATCGGAGAAAGGTTTGGCAAAGAGGAAATGGTCAAACTTGCTCAGGCAATGGATAAAGCTGCTGAGACAATAGGCATTAACTTTATTGGTGGTTATTCAGCACTTGTTCAAAACGGAGCTACCACAGGTGATATTGCTTTGATGGAATCGATTCCTCAGGCGCTAGCGACAACAGAGAGAGTATGTTCATCTGTTAATCTGGCTTCGACAAGAGCTGGTATAAATCTTGATGAAGTAAATAGAATGGCAAGAATGATAAAAAAGACAGCTGAGGCAACCGCAGCTGATGGAAGTATTGGATGTGCTAAACTAGTTGTATTCGGTAATGCTGTAGAAGATAATCCTTTTATTGCCGGAGCTTTTCATGGTGTGAGTGGACCCGATGCTGTTATCAATGTAGGTATTAGTGGACCTGGTGTTGTAAGACACGTCATGAGTAAATACGGCAAAGATCTTGATATAGGTGAGGTCGCTGAACTTATTAAAAAGACTGCTTTTAAGATTACACGAATGGGACAACTTTTCGGAAGTGAAGTCTCAGAGTTGCTTGGTTATCCATTTGGTATTGTTGACATATCACTTGCTCCAACTCCAGCTATCGGGGATAGTGTTGCAAATATCCTTGAGGAGATGGGAGTTGAAAGATGTGGTACAAACGGTACTACATTAGCACTTGCTATTCTTAATGATGCTGTTAAAAAAGGTGGACTTATGGCAGCAAATCATGTTGGTGGTTTGTCGGGAGCATTTATACCTGTCAGTGAGGATCAGGGGATGATCGAAGCGGTTGAACTCGGGGCTCTTAACCTCGATAGATTGGAAGCTATGACATGTGTATGCTCGGTAGGTCTTGATATGATAGCGATTCCAGGAGATACTCCTGCCAGTGCGATTGCAGGTATTATTGGAGATGAACTTGCTATCGGTATGATAAATAGCAAGACTACTGCGGCAAGACTTATTCCTGTAGTTGGTAAGAAAGTAGGCGATAAGGTTTGTTATGGTGGACTTTTAGGTGATGCTCCTATAATGCATGTCAACACTTTTTCCTGTGATAAACTTATGCAGAGAGGTGGAAGAGTACCAGCACCTGTTCAGGCACTTAAAAACTAGACAAGGTGAAAGAAAAGACTGCTGGTCTATATATTCACATACCTTTTTGTGAAAAGAGATGTGACTACTGTGATTTTTATTCTGAGACTGGAATAGATGACAGCATTAGAGAAAGATATCTGACTGCACTTATAAAAAATCTTGATTTTTTAAGGAAAGATCATGTAAATTCTTTAAAAAAAATATATACAATATATATTGGTGGTGGTACTCCTTTTGTTCTTGGAGTAAATAATCTAAAAGAGCTTATCGATCAGTCTTTAAATCATCTTACATCTGAAGTTTTAGAGATCACAGTAGAGGTGAATCCAGTCTATTCTGATATTGATGATGTTGAGTATTTAGCTTCAGAAAAAAGTATTACAAGAATATCGATTGGAGTTCAATCCTTTTTTTCAGATCAGTTGAAATGGTTGGGCAGAAGTTATTACAAAGAGATCGATAAGATACTCGGACGGTTACTTGATATAAAAGGAATAAAGAAAAATATTGATCTAATAGTAGGACAACCAGGTTTTGAAAAAGAAAGATTTATAAAAAGGTTTAATGATCTAAATATTCAAGAAAGATGTGAACATATATCGGTTTATATGCTTAGTCTTAATAAGACTCTTTCACAAAAAAGACGTGTGCTGGCAGATAATAATATTGATAAAAGAAGCGTAGCGGATATGAAATCAATATCTTCGTTTCTCAAAAAGAAGGGGTATGATCATTATGAGATATCCTCCTTTGCAAAAGCAGGAAATCAGTGTCTTCACAATCTTCATTACTGGAACTTTGATGATTATTTATCGATTGGAGCTGATTCATCAATGAAGATAGACGGAGTTATAAGAAAATATGATAAGATAGAAAACTATATGAATGATCCTATCCCAATATCAAGTTCATGTGAAAAAACCGATTTATATGATCTTTTGATGATGAGGATGAGACTGGGAAAAGGCATATATTTAAATGATCCTGAAATAGCAGATATTAAAAATTTGCTCCAAACATGTATTTTTATTTATAATAAATATAGGGAATATGTTATATTTGAAGATAATAGATTCAAATTAAATGAAAAAGTTTTTATGTTTTATAACACTATAGTGAGTGAGCTTTTTAAAAAGCTGGAGGAATTGGATGACCGGATATAAATACAAGACAATGATCATTGTAATAATGTTGATTGTTATTTCTTCAATAAATGTTATGGCAAATCTTGATCTTCTTGAAAACCTTATTAATTTTCATATAAGTTCAGGAGATTATGAAAAAGCTATGGAAAACATTGATAAAGGACTTAATATGGAACCCGATAATAAAAAGTTCCTTGATTTGAAAAATAAAGTGCTGGATCTAATGAAAAAAGATACTGATTCTTCGAAAGACAAAATAAAAGAAGATGATAAACAAACTGAAAAAGAAGAAAATATCAAAGAATTTGATCCGGGAAAGGTTCTTCCTGAGAAAAAGCTAAAACCTTTTAAGTTTTTTTCAGAGATTGAAAAGACGAAGATAAAGACTTTAAACGATGAAGGTGTAAAACTAAAAAGCCTGGATAAGAATACCGAGGCCAAAGCAAAATTTCTTGAAGTATTAAAGTATGATGATCTTGACTCAACAGCAAACTTTTATCTTGGAACTATTCTCTATAATGAAGGAGATTATGATGGTTCGCTGGAAAAATTTAAAAAGGTAATGACTTATGATCCTGAAAACAGTCAAGCTATATATTGGATGGCAAGAGTCTATGCTAAAAAGCAAAAATATGATATTGCAGCGTCGCTTTATAAAAAGGTCATTGAAATAAATCCTAAAAGTGTCATGGCTTATGCACAGCTTGCCAGCCTTTATCAGGCTAGAAAAAATATCTCAAAAGCAGAAGAGTATTACAAAGATGCATTGAAGGTTGATTCAAAACTTATTACAGTGTATATGTCTCTTGCTAATCTTTATCTCAATTATAAGATGTATTCAAAAGCTATTGAGATATATCAGGAGATGGTAAGGATATATCCTAAAAATCCATATTCATATACAGGTCTTGCATATGTTTATTTTGAACTCGGTGAGTTTGATAATACATGGAAGATGTATGCTATGGCAGAAAATCTTTCTCAGGATAATCCAGAGGTCCTTGCTTTAAAAGCGGTTGGCTTTTTTTATCAGAAAGATTTTGGAAAAGCAGAAGAAGCTGCTGAAAAAGCGATTCAGAGGGGTTCAACAAATAAAAAGATATATAGAATGATTACTAAGACCCTTTACATAAACAATGAGAAAAAGTCCATGATGCAATACGCCACTAAAGGACTTAGATATTTTACTTCAGATCCATATTTGAATTATTATATGGGACTGGCAAATTTTGATCTCAATGAATTTGAAAAGGCTATGGGCTATTTTCAAAGGACTCTGGTTTATTGGGAATCAGATTCAGATGTCATACATAAACTAGCAAAGATATACAGTAGCCTTAAATATTATACGGCTTCACTTGAACTTTATAAAAGACTACTCAAGGATTTTTCAAAAGATAAAAATATAGAAAACTGGAAAAAAGAAGCCCAAACTGTTTACAACGATTATAAAAACTATAAAGAAGTAGAAGTTCCCGTTCCGCAGCAGAATTTTGAACAGGGATATGATTATCAGCCTCCAGCAGGTTTCTAATTAATATTAGGTTGATCAATGGAAAAAATCGTAATAATATCAGGACCAACAGCATCAGGAAAGACCTCTTTATCAATAAGACTTGCACATGAGATAAACGGTGAGATCATATCCTGTGATTCCATGCAGATATATAAAAATATGGATATTGGAACAGCAAAGATAAAAGAGGAAGAAAAAGAGGGTATACCTCATCATATGATAGATATTATAGATCCTGATGAGGAATTTTCAGTCAATGAATTTGTTGATCTTGTGGATGATCTCATCAAGAAGATCATATCTTCCAAAAAGACACCTATTCTTGTTGGTGGAACAGGATTTTTTATTCATAGTCTTATTTTTGGACTTTCCCAGCTTCCTTCAAAAGATGATAATCTTCGTTCTCAGTATGAAAAGATACATAAGGAAAAGGGTGAATCAGCGCTTTATGAAATACTTCTAAAGAAATGGCCTGAAAGAGCAGAACAGCTTGATAAGTCTGATAAAAAAAGGATTATAAGAGCTTTAGAGATATATGATCTGGGAGCTAAAGACAGTTTTTATAATGAAAAGAAAAAGAAATATGATTTTGTTATGTTCTATATTGATACTCCAAGAGAGATTCTTTGGAACAGGATTGAAAAAAGGGTTCATATGATGATAAAGCAGGGTCTGGAACAGGAAGTCAGGGATATTTTAAAAAGTACAGGATTCTCTAAACAGGCAGCAAAAGGAATAGGATATTCTGAGATGATCGAATATATAAATGGAAAAAAGTATATAAAAATAAAAGATGTTGCAAAAGATATTTCGATTCATACAAGACAATTTTCTAAACGACAACGTACTTTTTTTAAAAATAAGTTTAAAAATATGATTTTTTTAGAAAATTCTGATATAAATATGGATAAGATAAAAAAATATTTTCACAACTCGGAGGGTATTTAATGTCAAACAAGATAAATCTTCAAGATCTCTTCCTTGACAAGATAATTGAAAAAAAAGCTGAGATAATGATTTTCCTTACCAACGGTATTAAGCTTAGGGGGCACATAAAAGCTTTTGATTCATTTACGATTTTAATGGAAGATAATGAGAAGCAACAGCTGATTTTTAAACATGCCATATCAACCCTTGTTTCTCCTGTTCGAATTGAAATTAAATCATAAACCTGACTTTTTGATCAAATGACTTTAATTCATATGGTCCGATGGTTTAATCGAATGTACCGGTTGACAAAACAGTAAAATATACTGAAAAATATCCGATAATATTATTGGAATGTTTTTTTTATTTAGATTTAAACAAAGGGGAACCTGATGGCATCGGAATTTATTTACAAGAAAAAAATAGGTGAGATCCTTATAGAGATGGGTGCTATAAATGAAACTCAGCTCATGGAAGGACTTAACGTTCAATCAGAGACCTCTCAGCTAATAGGTGAAATATTAGTTGAAAATGGAAACCTTAACGAGACACAACTTGCAAAAGCTTTATCAGTGCAGTTTGATTCACAGTATAAAGATGCAAAAGAAGTCGAAATAAACGAAGAAGTGATTAAGGAACTTCCTGAAAATCTAATAAAGATGTATTATTTTATACCACTTTCTATTGATCCGGGTAGTATTCAGATACTTATACATGATCCTACAAATGTTACCATGCTTGATGCTCTGCAGCAGGTCCTTGGAGTGAAGGTCGAGTATGTGGTTGGGGAAAAATCAATCATAATCAAAAAGATAAATGATTACTTTTTCTCTGATAAAAAAGACCAGACACTTGAAGATGCAGATATCGGAGATATGCTTTCAGATGCTGGACTTGAGATAGAGACAGCAGAAGATGAGGATGATGAAAATTCCGCAGATCTTGTGAAAGCAGCTGATCAGAAACCAATCATAGCTCTGGTAAATAAAATAATAATAGATGCAATAAGAACAAAGACTTCTGATATACATATTGAGGTCCATGAAAAAAGAGTTGTTACAAGATATAGGATCGATGGTGATCTATACGATCAACCTGCCATCAATAAAAAGGCAGCATCGGCTATAGTATCAAGAATAAAGATCATGTCTAATCTAAATATAGCTGAAAAGAGAATACCTCAGGATGGTGCTTTTTCAATGAAGATCGGTAAAACAAAGATCGATTTTCGTGTCTCTATACTTCCATGTATTTGGGGAGAGAATATCGTAATCAGAATACTTTCAAAGGATTCTGTTGATCTTAACCTTGAGACTCTGGGATTTAACCAGTTCCAGCTTGATACATTTAAAAAGAATATTGAAAAACCATATGGACTTATACTTAACTCAGGTCCTACCGGTTCAGGTAAGACCACAACACTTTATGCTGCACTGACCAGGATCAACACAAGGGATGTAAAGATCATAACGGTTGAGAATCCGGTGGAATATCAGCTTGATGGTATTCATCAGACACAGGTGTTTATAAATAAAAACGAACCAGACAGATCACTGACATTTGCAGCTGGTCTGAGATCAATACTTCGACAGGACCCTGATGTTGTTATGATAGGGGAGATTCGAGATGCTGAAACTGCTGAGATCGGTGTTGAAGCAGCACTTACAGGGCATCTGGTTTTCTCAACTGTTCATGCTAATAACTCAACTGATGTTATTAACAGGATGAACACTCTTGAAGTGGATAAATATCTTCTTTGCTCTGCTTTTAACATGGTCATAGCACAGAGACTTGTTAAAATACTCTGTACTAACTGTAAAGAGGAATATGATCCAACGCCTGAAGAATTTGAATGTATGGGTAAGAAAAAAGAGGATTATGAAGGTGGAACGTTCTTCAAACCTGTAGGTTGTCCTAAATGTAACGGTTCCGGTTACAAAGGAAGAAATGCGGTTTATGAGATACTAGACTTTACAACTGATGTCAAGGATCTAATCATGAAAGATGCAACACCATATGAAGTGCAGAGATTAGCAATTGAGCAGGGAACTACACTTCTTGTTGATGCAGCTATGGAAAAAGCTATAAGGGGTCTTACATCACTTGTTGAAGTCAAAGACCTTGCAACTGACTTTTAGGAGATTAAATTGGGAATATTATCAAACCTTTCTTTTGGAACAGGTAAAGTTGGAATCGATATAGGTTCTAATACAATGAAAATAGTCGAGATGAAAAACTCAGGTGATCTTGAATTATAAAAGTATAAGATAGTTCCAATCCCTAAAAATATGGTAAATGTTAATTTTAATGATGAGTTTATCGTTGATAAAGAAGGTTTCAAAGAGGTACTTGATAACAATCTCAAAAGTATGGGAATAAAGAATCAGAAAGCTGTTGTCCTTTTATCAGATGGTACTGCAGTCATTAACTGGTTAACGATAAAACTTGGAGAAAATGAGGATCTTGAAGTCTCAATAACCGAAAAATTAAACACTCTATTTCCATCTGATATAACAAACTGGGTTTATAACTATCAAAAACTTGAGGAAAAGAAAGATAATTATACGGTTATAAGTGAAGCTATTTTAAATACTAATATGATAGAGATAGGAGAGATGATGCATGAGTTTAAGATATGGCCTCATGCAATGGATGTCTCGTGTTTTAATGCTGTAAATGTATTTCATTCATTTTTAATTTCTGCTGAAAATCAGAAGAAAAATATTTCCCTTATCAATATGGGTCATGATTCTACAACTGTTATGATATTCAACTCAGGTGTATTAAAATCATTTAGGATTATCCCGTATGCAGGTAAGGATTTCACTTTTACTATATCAGAGACTTTGGATAAGACTGTTGAAGAAGCTGAAAATTATAAAAAAGCGGAAAGATTTTTCCTAAGAGAATACTCAGAAGAACAAAATAGACTTGATAATTATAATATTATAAAAAGTGTTTTTGGTGAGATAATCAAAGGTATTTATAATTCATTTGATTCATATCTTGCAAAATTTAGGGAGTTTAAAATACATAAAATAGTTTTATTTGGCGGGGGAGCAAATTTTAGAAATATAAATGTACTTCTTCAAAAACATCTTAATATACCTGTTGTACTTTCAAGCGAATTATATTCATTGAAGTATAAAGGAAATGAGATGTCAGCAGATCAAAAAAATACATTACTACCAATAGTTGGTGGGCTCTTGAGGGATGATATATGAAAATACAGATGAATGTATTTCCTATGCATCATCGGTGTGAACCGATAGATTATAAGGCAATATTTTTTATGGCTGTAAGTGTAATAGCTATGATTTCTATAATTGCAGTTATTTACGTTATTTCATACTTCTCATATTCAGCTAAGAAATCAAGTTCAGAGGAACCCGTTCAAAAAGAACAGGCTACATTGAGAAGACTCGAAGGTGAAGTACAACAGAAGAACGTTATTAAACAGAAGACGGTTTTTGATGAAAAGAAGAAAATAGAGCTAAACAAGGAAATAAGAGAGTTTAACAAAATAAAAAGAGATTTTCATTGGGGATTATTCTTCCAGAAACTTGAAGAGCTTACTCCTGATAGAATATGGGTCAAAAACTTTGTTATATCAAGGTTTCCATCTTTTTATATTTCGTGTGAAGCATCGGATATTTTTAAACCAATAGAATTTGTTAAAAATCTCGAGATGTCATATTATTTTAAAAATATTTTTCTAGGTAAAGCTGAAGAGGATAAGGATAGTATGGCTATAAGATTTACTCTTGAGATGGAGTTAAATGAGAAGAAATTTAAAGAAGGAATCTAATATTAAATGAAATTAAGATCAAGGTCTATTAGTGAAAAGGTACTTTATTATGTTGTTGGTATTATTGCGATTGTAATAATGTTAGCTGCTTCAGTGCTAATTCGTTCGAGTTTTAGTAAAAAAGTTAAGGATCTTGAATCGAGAGAAGAAGAACTTAAAAATCAGGTAGTACAGCTTAAATCTCAGGTTCAAAAGAAACAACTTGAATTGCAACAACTTGATGTAGCAATTGAAAAGAAACAAAAGGAAAAGGTTCAGGAAGAAAAAGAATATAAAGAAAAAAAAGATGTACTTGAAGGAGCAAAAGAACTTCTTCCTAGTCATAGAATAAAACCTGATATCATGCAGAAGTTAATGGAAGAGCTGAAAAATGAGAATCTTAATATTATTTATTTTAATCAAAGACAGGGACTTTCACAGGGAGAATATGATTTCATACCTGTTATATTTGAGATGGAAGTATCAGGTGATTATTATAGGATGAAACATTTTTTGTTTTTTGTTGAAAAACCATTACAGCTTAAAGATGATATTACCGGAAAGACATGGAATGTACTTTTAAAGATACCTTACCCGAATGGGCTGAAATTTTATCGTTATGTACCTGCAGAAAATGAGGAAAATCCCAATCATGACCTGATGACTGTATCTCCTGATGTTTTCAATTCAAAAATGATGGCGTTTGCATCTGAGACGGTAAAAATACCAATTCAGACAAAGCCAACAAACAGAAGGGGAACTCAGCCGCAACAACCTCAATTTAGAGAGGAAACAAGGTTTAGTCCTGAAAAATTGAGAGATTTTCTTACAAATGAGAAAGATCTGAAATCAGAAGATTATAGATTGATAAGTACTATTAATGATAACGATGTAAGAGTGAAGATAGAAATAATAACATATTTTGTAGAAGACTAAATAGGAGAGAGTTTCTTTTATGGATGCTAAGATGAAAAAGAATATTGTACTCGGAGTGTTGGCGCTCATAGCAGTAGCTTTTCTTATTTATAATAATTTTATAAGAGGAAAAGGTGATGATACTCTTCCTCCAAATCCATATCCTGTAAATAATGCTGGAGCTCCAAGACCTGGCCAACCTGCATCCCCTACAACTAGCCCAACACCAGGCCAACCTGCTAGAAGGAAAACCGGTGTTGAACAGTTTAATGGTTATGAAGAGATAGTAAAAGAAATATATGTGGATTATGAAAATGAGAATATAATTTCCAAAGATATCAGAAATATGTTCAAAGATTTTAAACTCAGTCCTGAGATGCACAGAAAAGCAAAAGAAGCTATATTTACAGTAGAAGGAGAACTTCAGAACTTTGAAGCTCTTATAAAATCAGGTGCTACGTTGAATTTTGCTGAATATATTCAGGAAGCTGAAGATTATCTCAAACTTGCTAGAGAGGCACTTGCTGATAAAAACTATCTTAAAGCAGAATTATTTGGAAGAAAAGCTTTGATTGAGATCAGAAAACTGGACCTTAAAGATATGCAAACAAGTGGTTCAGAGAAAAAAGGACCAAACGTCACCGTATACTATAAAGGGTTTCTTATTGCCGGTAACCAAAAGATCGCGATTCTCAAAAGGGTCGTTACTTTTACTGATATCGTAGGTAGTGAAAACATAGAACTCTTGAAGTTGAAAGTTGGAGATGAAATAAATTTGGGTCTTGGCGAAGATTATAATATAATTGATATATCGAGGGATGAGATCAAACTTCAGGATAAAAGGAACTCTAGGTTAAAAAGATCGATTCCTATAGACAAGAAATTTTAAAAGAGGGATTTAATGACTCAATTTTATTATGAGGGTATAAACAAGGCTGGTAACAATGTCTCTGGTGAATTGGAAGCTGAAAGTAAAGAAAAAGCTAAACAATTTGTTGAGGGGAAAGGTCTTGTAATAAAGACTCTTAAAAAAAAGCCAGAGCTGACTTTTTCTGAATGGTTAAAATCAAAAAAGATCTCTGAAAAAGATATTATGCTTTTTACAAAGTATCTGGGGGTTGTTTTAAAAGCTGGTATACCGATACTTAAATGTATAAATATATTGACCGGTCAGGTTGAAAATTATCGTCTTAGAAAAAAACTAAATAAGATCAAAGGTGATATTGAGGGGGGATCAAGTCTTTCTGATGCTTTTGGTAAACATGCTGACGTATTTCCAAACATATATATAAACCTTTTAAATGTTGGTGAAGAATCAGGTCTTCTTTACGAGATGGTGAGCAGATTGACTGTCTATTATGAGAAAAACTCTGCACTTAAGAAAAAGGTCAAGAGTGCAATGGTATATCCTATGATTATCGTATTCGTGGCAGGCGCTGTTACGATATTCTTACTTGTATTTATCATTCCTAAATTTGGTGCTATGTTTGATTCTTTTGGAGCTGAGCTTCCAAAGCTAACACAAGTAGTACTTGGTCTTTCTAATTTCGTAAGAGAAAAGATCGGTATAATTATTGGTCTTCTTGTTGGTATATTCGGTGCGGTAAAATATGCACTTAAAAGTGAAAAAATTCAATATATGAGAGATAAATTTCTTTTAAAGATACCTCTTTTAGGGCAGCTGGTAGTAAAGTATGCTGTAGCATCTTTTACATCAAACCTTGGAATACTACTTCAGTCTGGTCTTCCTATAACAAAGGGTATGTATATAACTGTTAATGCTATAGATAACAAAGTAATTAAAGAACAGATGGAAAAAGTAAAGGATGATGTTGAATCGGGTGTTAACATCACCGATGCTTTTAGGAACTCCGAAGTTATGCCATCAATGGTTGTTGAGATGATAAATATTGGTGACCAATCAGGTGTTCTTGAGGATATGCTTACTAATATCTCCGAGTTTTATACTGAAGAAGTCGATACTTTAGTTGATGCGGTGACCGGTATGATAGAACCTCTGTTTATGATGTTTCTGGGCGTGACAATAGGTACATTAGTGCTTTCTATGTTCCTTCCGATCTTTAAAATGTCTTCAGCAATTCAAACATAATAAATATTCTTCCGATAATAATGATAATAGTAGAAAAAATCAGGAGAGTATTATTATGTACAGAAAATTCTGGATATCATTATTATTAGTCCTATTCACAATCAGTGCTTTTGCTGCTGGTAACGAAATCTTGGACATCAGGTATTATGAACTTCCGAATACGATAGATTTCGAGGTCTCATTAGCGGGTTCGGATTTCGAGTATTATCCTTCTCAGGTAGGAAATCTTATAAGAATAGATTTTCCTAATACAAGATTTACAGGAGAGGATAGAGAAAAAATAGTTCATAAAGGATCGGTCATGAGATATAAAATTGATTATCTCGATAACGACCAGAATACAACAAGACTTCTGATAACTACTATTGATCCTGTTCATTTTACCCATAAAAAGAACGCTTCTCAGCTTAGAATAAAGATAGCAAAGACAAAAGATGCAACTATCGATGAAGAAAAGATGCAGGTCAGGGAAGATAAGGTAAATAAGATAAAAGCTCAGGCACTTTATGAAAAAGGTACTGTAGCAATGAGAATGAAGGAATGGGAAAAAGCATATAATTATTTACGTGATGCTCTTGTTCTTGATCCTGAAAATAGCCAGATCAAAAATGCTCATAATATTGCTCAGGAAAAGTTCTTTGCAAAAAAAGTTTTTGATCAGAGATTAAAGAAAGCTTTGGAAGCTTATTCTGAAGGCGATTATGAGATGGCAATAAATATGCTCAAAAGATTTAACGAACAATATGGAAACACAGCTGATTCTAATTATTATTTAGGTAAATCATATTTTAGTATGAATGAATATAGAGCAGCTAAAAAAGCTCTTTTGTATGTGAAAGAAAATCATCCTGGTTATGAGTTTATCTCATCTGTTCAGGAACTTTTAGATAGGATTGATTATTATCTTGCAAACGATCTTTCAGCAGATGATCTTATAGATTTCTCAGCTGAAAATAAACCTATAACTGAAGTCATATCATCATTGCTTTACGGAACAGGTTTTAAATATGATATTGAGGAAGGTATTGATAGATATGTAACTGTTGATATTAGAAATAAATCACTTAAAGAAGCTATAAAGATGGTAGTAGATAGCGTTGGACTGGATTATGAAGTCGAAAACAGACTTGTTAAGATAAGAAAAAAGAAGATCTCAGATAATTTTCTTAAAAAAATGGGATTTCAGAATATGATGATCTCAGATGTCATGAATGCAGTTGCCGATTTTATGAATATTAATATCATAATATCAC
This sequence comes from Candidatus Muiribacterium halophilum, assembly GCA_002869225.1. Taxonomy (GTDB): domain Bacteria; phylum Muiribacteriota; class Muiribacteriia; order Muiribacteriales; family Muiribacteriaceae; genus Muiribacterium; species Muiribacterium halophilum. Next base: position 17,774 of record PKTG01000115.1, read on the forward strand.
CTGATGTAGATGCTACAAAGAAGATAACTTTCTTTATAGAGAATGCTGAGATATCAATTGATGAATTTTTTGACCTACTTCTTAAATCCAACGATCTTACAGCAATAAAATATAATGAGACTACATTTTTTATAACCGATACACTTAAGGCAAAACATTCAAATTATCAGCATAAATTCTCCAAATTATTTAAATTGCAATATATTTCTCCGGAAGAAGCAATGAACGCTTTATTATCAGTTAAAAAGTTTAGAGAAGTACTTGATTTTGATAATATATCAGTATTTGATCTGGACACTAACTCTACTGTAATGCAGAATAACACTGAGATAGAAGATAAATCTATGCCTAATTCAGAGATCGAGGATGCTATTTCGAAACTAGGTTCAGAAGATCTGAAAGATGTCGCAGCTACGGCTTTAGAAGAACTTAATCAGACCTATGTAAACAGACTTAAAAAAGCTACTGAAAAGACTGAATCATCTCAGAAGATTACAACAAAAAAATCTATGGAAGAAAAACTAGATGAAAATCATACACATCTTACCGATTACAATGTTAAAGTCAAGGATATGCTTTCGACAAAAAGAAAAGTAAAAGCAATATATGCCTATGAGACAAGAGATAATCTTGATATGATAGGAAAGTTTCTTGATTCAATAGATATAAAGAGAAAACAGGTACTTATATCTATGAAAGTAATTGAAATAGATTCAAATTACTCTGATGAACTAGGAGTAAATACTACATTTGATGGAAATTCAAACACACTTAACGTCTCTAAACTTAAAAACATATCTAGTATAAAACTTGAGTCTACACTTTCATTCCTAGAAGAAAAGAATAAAGCTAAAATATTGGCAAGTCCTTCAATACGTGCGTTAGATGGTCATTCAGCTAAGATCGATATATTTAAGACCGTTACTATGAAAACTAAGGAAGCTGAAAAAGTTGCCGTAGCAAGTACAACTGGAATAAACAACACTTCAACTAATTCAACTACAGGCGAAGATTGGAAAGTAGTAGATAAATATAAAGAGGTAGAACTTGGACTGAAGATGGAAGTAATGCCTTTTGTAAATGATAACAATGAGATAACAATAGATATATCTGTAAATGAGACAGCTGAAAACGGTACCACTCCAGAAGGAATAATGATAATTGCTGAAAGAAATACTGACACAATAATCAGACTTAACGATGGAGAATCCGTAATAATGGGTGGACTTATAAGTAAAAGAGATAAAGAGACACGTAAGAATGTACCATTATTCTCGCAGCTTCCAGGTGTGGGAAGATTCTTCAGACACAGGGAATCATCAAACTCTGAAAATGAGATGGTAATATTTATATCTGCTTATGTTGTTGATAATGATAATGGTGATAATAAGATCGACCTGACAAAAAGAACAGAGCAGAAAAATGATTTTTCAAAAGTTGTTGATGAACTCAGATATAAACTGGGAAAGTAGTAATAGCTCGATAAGAGCCGAATAAGACTTGATGCTTGATGTGTTAAACGTGGTGTGAAGAAGCACGATAAATCGAAAAGTAGCAATATAGTAAAAAAAGACCAACTTCGGTTGGTCTTTTTTTTATCTTCTTTTCATTGTATATTTTAAATATGCATGATGTTTTTGAAAAAAATATTCAATATATAAAAGGTGTAGGACCTAAAAAAGCTAAAGCTTTTGAAAGACTCGGGGTTACAACTTTATGGGATCTTTTAAATTATGTCCCTATAAGATATGAGGATAGGACTAAGATATACGATCTTGAGAACGCTCCTGAGGAAGAAAACGTATCTCTTGTACTTCAGGTCATAGATAAAAGACTTGTAAGGGCAAGAAGGTTTAGAATAGTAAAACTACGAGTAAGTGACGGTATAAAAAGAGCGGATGTCCTTTTTTTTAATCAGGATTGGCTTAATAAATATTTTAAGATCGGCAAAAAATATTATTTTTATGGCAAGGTGAAAAGAGATATACTGAACATAGAGTTAAACAATACAGAATATTCTGATTATTCTGAAGATATCGATCTTACAGGTATATTTCCTGTATATAATCTAACAAGGGGTATTACATCAAAGACAATCAGAAATATTATGGATAATGCAATAAAGGAAGTTGAAAAGATTTCTTTAGAAGAAGTGATTCCTGAGAGTTTTATAAAAAGTTTTAAAATAAAAGGAATCATAGAATCTCTTATTGGGATTCACAAACCTGAAGATTTTGATCATCTCAAAATTTGTTTTGATTCTATGAAAAAAAGAGAGATATTCTTTTTGCAGTTTGCTTTCAGATATATTAAAGGAAAATATTCTAAATTGCCTCATTGTTTGTTAAAGGAAGAGTTGACACTTAAAGAATATCAGGATTTATACCCGTTTGACTTCACCAATGATCAGAAAAAAGTAATAAAAAAAATAAATAAGGAGATATTTAAGGGAAGAAATGTAAATATACTTCTTCAGGGAGATGTAGGTTCAGGTAAGACCGTAGTTGCTACTTATTATGCTATGCTAGCTGTAAAAAATGGTCAACATGGTATTATAATGGCTCCTACTGAAGTACTTGCAACTCAGCATTTTAATAATATAAGACCAATTGCAGAAAAACTTAATATTGAAGTAGTCTTACTTAAAGGAGGTACTTAAAAAAAGAAAAAAGAGACTTTATCGCTTTTAGCTGATGAAAGACCTCTACTCATAATTGGTACACATGCTTTGTTCCAAAGTAAGGCGAAATATTCCCGTACTGGCTTTGTGATAATTGATGAACAACATAGATTTGGCGTAGAGCAACGTAACACTCTGATTGAAAAGACAGGATGTCATAACATCATAGTCATGAGTGCTACTCCTATACCTAGGTCATTAGCTTTAAGTGCATATGGAGATATGGATTATGCAATAATAAATGAAAAACCAGCTATGAGAAAATCAATTAAAACCTATTTAAGAGATGATAGATCGTTAAAAAAGATATACGAATTTGTTAAAAGTAGGATCGTTGAAGGTGAGAAATGCTTCATTATAACTCCACTTGTTGAAGAATCTGAGAAGATGGATCTTAGAGCAGCTACTGAAGTATATGAAAGAGCTAAATCTTTTTTTGGAGAGGAAAAGGTCCTTCTTCTGCATGGAAGAATGAAGGAAAAAGAAAAAGATTCCATTATGAAAGAATTTTCTTCTGAAAAGGGAGCTGTTCTTGTCTCAACAACTGTAGTAGAGGTTGGGGTCGATATACCCGAAGCTACTGTGATGATAATCAAGAATGCTGAAAGATTTGGTATAGCTCAACTTCATCAGCTAAGAGGTAGAGTCGGCAGAGGAGATCTTCAATCATATTGTATTTTAGTTCATAGCGATAATCTATCTAAGACAGGTCAGCTTAGATTAAGGGCTTTGGAGAGTTCTGATGATGGTTTTGTCCTTGCTGATGAGGATCTGAAACAAAGAGGCGCTGGAGATGTATTCGGGAGCCGTCAGCATGGTTTTGGTACTTTTATTTATACTAGGATACCAGCTGATAAGGATATTATTGAAAAGATAAAAGAATCAGTAGATGCCTATTTTAAGATAATTGACCTTGTAAATATCGATGAAAAGTTGTTATGCTTTACGAAAAAGATGATAATCGGAAAACATGGTGTATTATAATGAGAATAATATCGGGTAGATTTAAAAACAGGAAAATATTTTCGATAAACGGTGTAAAGACGAGACCTCTGTCTAATAATATTCAGGAAGCGATTTTTAATATCCTGGATGATCTTGAGGGAATCACTATACTTGAACTTTTTGCAGGTTATGGGATGTTTTCTCTTGAAGCTATATCAAGAGGAGCAGCTCATTCGACTCTTGTTGAGATGAATTATAAACTAATTGAGAAGGATAAGGATACTATAAGTTCTCTTGGTATTAATAAACAGGTAAAGATAATAAAAAAAGATGTATTTAAAGGTCTTAAACTTCCTGATAAAAATTATAATCTTATTTTTGCTGATCCACCATTTTATCTTGATCTTCCAACAAGGACGCTACAGCTTGTAAAGGAAAATGACTGGATGAAAGAAAACGGACTATTTATTCTAAGATACAGTGATAAGGAAGAGATAAGAGATGATTGGGAACATGTTTATGAAAAAAAATATGGGGATAGCATAGTAGCTTTTTTTAAAAAATGAATAAAAATATAATTTACATATCAATATTTATTTTGGCTTTAATATTGTTGCTTTTTATACCAAAAGATCATGAACTTATTTTTCAGACAAGTGGATCATTTGCCAATATTCGTTTATACCATTTATCTCAAATAGAAAAGAGTATTCTAGAAAAAGATATAAAAAGTCTTTGTAGAAGATATGAGGAAGAATTTTCTGTAAATATTAAGAATAGTCTTGTATCTAAATTGAATACAGATAAATCCATAGAAAAGGAAAACAATCTTTTAAAGCTTATACGAACTGGAATTGAGTTCTCGAAAAAGACAGAAGGAGTATATGATATTACAGCAGCCCCTTTACTTGATACATGGGGATTTACTGATATGATATCACCAGAAATTCCGGATCCTGAAGACCTGATGAAGGCTTTGATGAAGATAGATTATACGAAGATTAAAATAGGAGCTAGAAAGATAACAATAGGTAAAGAACAGAGTATAGATCCCGGCGCTTTTTCAAAAGGTCTTCTAATAGATAAGATATATAATATCATAGTAAAAAGAGGAATCGAGTGTATTGTTGAGATAGGTGGAGACATGAGAGTGTTTTCAAAAGATGATCGAGTCTTCAAGGTTGGGATCCAGCACCCGAGAAGATCAGATGTTCTAAAGATTCTCGAACTTAAATCGACTATGGCGGTAGCTACAAGTGGAGATTATGAGAGATGTTTTGATAAAAATGGCAAAAAATATCATCATCTTCTTTCAACAAAGACCGGAATGCCGGTAAGATATCAGGCTTCTGTCAGTGTTGTTGCTGATAGCTGTATACTTGCGGATGCTCAGTCAACCGTTTTTTTCCTTATGGGTCATGATTGGGTAAATGAACATAAAAATAATTTTGAATTTAGAGAGGCCATTTTTGCGGATGAAGAAGGAAATATCAAGATCATTAAGAAAAAATGATCTATTTATCTTCTTGATAATAATAACAATATACGTTTTTTTATATATTATACCTGTTTCAAATTCCCACGGTTTGGAAGCTGTGATCTTTTATCAAAATAAAAAAATAGTCAAGAGTCTTTTAAAAGATAATACTTTTAAACTGGGAAATGCAGTGATAGAGATCAAAGATGGTAAGATAAGTATAAAGGAAAATGACTGTCCAGGTCAGCAATGTGTACATATGGGAAAAATATCTGAGACCGGACAGTTTATATTATGTGATCACTACAAGATACTTGTTAGAATTACAGGAGATAAAGGTAGATTTGATGCGATCTCTTACTGAAAATTGGAGCAAATTATTCGTACTTGGTTTATTGTGTGTAGTAATATCACTTATTGAAAAGTTATTTCCTCCGGTTCTTTTATATGTAAGACTTGGTCTTGCAAACATAGTCTTTTTGGTGATGCTACCTTTTTTCAGATTACGTTTTTTATCCATTGTCCTTTTATTGAAAATATTAATACCGGCTCTTATATTGGGAAGTTTTGGTTCTCTTGCATTCATTCTTTCAGCTATTTCTTCGTTAGGTTCTTTTATTGTGATGTTTTTTTTCTTAGCTTTAATAAAAGGATTTTCAAGAATATCCGTATCGATGTTGGCTTCAATAGTAAATATTTCCTTGCAAATTATTGTTGTTTCAATATACTTAGATGTGAACGGGATGTTCCTGTTTAAAGTGTTATATATTCCTGCTGTTATTGCTGGAAGTATTACAGGTCTCCTGTCAGAATTAACCGTTAAAAAGTTGGAGAACATAGGTTTTTATGATAATAAAAAATAAGATAGTATTAAAGACCGGTATTGTAAGAGAAGTTAATGGTAAACATGTAATGGTTGCTCCTCTTACATCAATAAACTCTGAGATACAGGTCAAAAGTAATTGGGATCTGAAAAAAGGTGATATTGTTAAGTTCGCTTATTTTATTCCTAAATTTGCTTTTTATCTTTTTGTAAAAAAAGTAGTTCCTGTACTTGATTTTATGCTTTTATACATAATCTCTTTTTATATTATCCGGTACTATATGCCTCAATACATTGAATATAACAAGATCGTAAATATTATCGCTGCTATAATCGGTTTTCTAGTATCACTTTCATCAGTTATATATTTTGACACAAAGACCAGTTTGTTTGATGAGTTTAAACCCGTGGTTCTGGCAGTACTTAAAAATAAAGATGAGAAATGAAACTTATATAGAGTTTGGCCATTCAAATATAAAATCCTTTAATGCAGTTCATAATATTAATCATAAAGATCTAAAAGAACTTAAAAGATTCGTACAGGGAAAAGATGATAAATTCATATTTATTATCACTAACGAGACATTAAGAAAAGATGTTGAAGATTTTTTTAAAAAAGAGAAGATCGATCATTTAGAACTAAGAAAAGAAAACATAATAAAAAATCTTGAATACAGATATGATACCAACGATATAGGAATCGACAGGATGCTTTTGTGTGAATATATATCCAGAAAGGGTATAGCGGATTTTGTTTTTATATCTTTTGGGACTGCAATAACGTTTAATATAGTCAGTAATAATGTATTCAAAGGAGGAGCAATAATACCTTCAGCATATAAGATGTATAGTTCTTTATATAGTCTTTCAGGTATAAGATCAAAGATAACAAAGGATATGAGATATAAAAGATCCGGGAATCATTTCAGTAGGAATACTCAGGAATCAGTTTCATATGGGATTTATGAACTAATAAATAGCTATATTGAAAGATATCTAAATACATTTGATAGATTTGAGTTCTTCTCCACAGGTGGTGGTATTGAGCATCAGATGATATTAGATAATACAAAGATAAAATATGATAAGGAACTTTTTTATAAAGCGGTAATAAACGGAAAATATAAATGGAAAGATTAAAGATAAGAGATATAAACTTCAAAAATAACATAATGTTAGCTCCACTTGCTGGTTATTCAGATATTCCTTTTAGAAATATCATGAGAGATTCAGGTGCATCGGTTATCTATACAGAGATGATAAGTACTGAAGCTCTTGCAAGAAAAAACGAAAAGACAATAAATATGCTTCAGAAAGAACCTGAGGGAGAACCCTATACTTGTATTCAATTGTTTGGGAATAGTATAGAAAGCTATTTAAAGTCGATCAAAGAGATGAACATGAGGTTTAAACCATATCAGATAAATATAAATATGGGATGTCCGGTAAAAAAAATATTGAAATCTAAGGCTGGTTGTTATTTTCTTACTCATCAGGATGAAGCCAGGGAAATAATCCGTGCGGTCAGAGATGCATTTAGCGGTATATTATCGGTCAAATCAAGACTTGGAGTGGGAGAGGATGATAAGCTTGGACTTGAACTGGCAAAGATATCACAGGAGGAAGGAGCAGATTACTTCGTTATTCACGGAAGGACTTTTAAACAGGGTTTTTCAGGAGAGGTATCTCTTGAAGGAATAAAGGAAATTTGCGAAAAATTAGATATTCCGGTTATTGGAAATGGTGATATTAGAACAGTTGAAGATGCAGAGAAAATGCTCTCTATAACAGGCTGTCAAGGACTGATGATAGGTAGAGGAGCTTATGGTAATCCTATGCTTATAAGTGAGCTCTGCGGTACAAATAAAGAATATGACATTAAAGATTTTTTTGTAAAACATTATAAAGAGATGTTAAAATTATATGGAAACAAAAATGCTTATCGTATCTTTAAAAAGTGGATACCTTGGTATAAAAGACTTTTCAACAAACAAGAAAAGATGTATTTTTTCCTTACAAAAAACAATTTAGAGTTTGAAAACAAACTTAGAGAGATGGGATTTATAGTATGAAGCAAAAAACCAGAAATAAGACTAAGAAAAATATTAGAAGTATAATGAGAGAGCTTGCACTAAAAGTCCTTTATTCAATGGAATTTCATGACGAGGATAAAATCGAGGAAATATTTGATTATCAAAGTCAGAGAGATTTCGAGGAATATAAGAAGAAAACAGACAGATATGTGCTTTCCGATCTTATGAAAAAGAACATCGTGGATAAAAAGTCAAAAGATGAGATAATGGAGCTCCAGAAAAAAACCGGTAAATGTCTACTTTATATTCTTAGAAGAAAGAATCTGGTTGATAGAGAAAAGACTATTGCGGTAATGAGAAAAAAGGATAATAAGGTTATAGAGAATAGATTGTTTGCTCTTGAGTTAATAAAAGGAGTTATCCGGGAAAAAGATGAGATAGATTCTCTTGTAAAAGAATTTTCAGATAACTGGCAGTTTGATAGAATAAGTGTTATTGACCTGCATATACTTCGTATGTCAATATATGAACTTTTAAATATCAAAGGCATACCCGCTTCAGTAACTATAGATGAGGCAATTGAACTTGCAAAACAATATGGTACTGACGGTTCATTCAGATTTATTAACGGTATACTTAATAGTTTGAGAAAAAGTAAAGCCATAGAAAAATTTTAGGGGGCCTAGGTGGTAGTCAGAAAAGAGAGAGATCTAGTTGTAAAAGCTCTGGTAGAAGAGGGTTATGTTGATAAAGAGAATATGCAAAACGCACTTTCAGAGCATAAGAAGACAGGTGAACAACTTGTAAACATACTTTTAAAGAACGAATGGGTCTCGCAGAAAGATATTCTTGAATTTTATGAGAAAAAACTAAAGATATCCTATGCCAATCTCTCCAACTATCTTATTGAACATAAAATAGTGAAGACGATTCCTGAAAACATAGCTAGAAAATATCATGTAATAGCTATACTTAAAGTAAAAAACACTTTATCAGTCGCTATGCTCGATCCAATCGATTCATTTGTGATCGATTCACTCAGAATGAATACTGGCGCTGCAATTAAACCTCTAGTAAGTACTAAAAAAGAGATAACAGAGGCGATAGATAAGTATTATAATCTTGTTGATTCTCCAACCGAGGAGACCTCTGGAACAAACTCACTCAAATCTTATAAAAATATCCTGCATGGTGTAAAGGACCTTGATCTCAAAAGCCTTGAATCAGTCGAGCTTAATGAAAAAGGCGGAGCACAAGTTATAAAACTTGTTAATATGATAATGGAAAAAGCAGTTGATTTTGGTGCTTCTGATATTCATATTGAACCGGATGAAGGTGTTTTAAGGACAAGGTTTAGAATAGACGGGATGCTTGAAGAGGTAATGTCACTTCCTAAGACTTTAGAGGCTTCGGTAGTATCGAGAATAAAAGTTATTTCAAATCTTGATATAGCTGAAAAACGAGTTCCACAGGATGGTAGGGTCAAGATAAAATCAGTTAATAAAGAACTCGACTTCAGGGTATCGACATTCCCAACTGTTCATGGAGAAAAAGTTGTTTTAAGAATCCTTGATAAACAATCTGTGTTGTTTACTCTTGATGATCTTGGATTTTCAAAGGATATTCAAAGCCAATTCTCTGAAGTGATTGAAAAACCAAACGGAATAATACTTGTAACAGGTCCAACCGGATCAGGAAAATCAACTACACTTTATGCTGCACTTGATAGAATAAACTCAATAAATAAAAATATTGTTACGATCGAAGATCCTGTTGAATATCAGCTTCCTCTTGTCAATCAGTCTCAGGTAAATCCTAAAGCAGGTTTTAACTTTGCAAATGGGTTAAGATCTATACTAAGACAGGATCCTGATATTGTCATGGTAGGTGAGATCCGTGACTATGAGACTGCTGAGATAGCTATTAGAGCAGCCTTAACAGGTCATCTTGTGTTTTCTACTGTTCATACAAACGATTCAGCTGGAGCTGTAACAAGACTTATTGATATGGGAGTCGAACCGTTTCTTGTAGCTTCCTCAATAATATGTATGATGGCTCAGAGACTTGTTAGGAAGATATGTCCTCATTGTAAGACTTCTGTAAATATAAAAAAACAGGTGCTTGACAAAATATTCTCCCTTGCAAAAGTGGAACCTGCTGACAATCAGAAGATATATGTTGGAAAAGGTTGTGAAGCATGTAAGTTCACTGGATATAAAGGTAGGATATCTATAAATGAGATACTTATACCTGATGAGGATATAAGAGAACTTATAGTTGTAAAATCACCTACAAGTAGAATAAAAAGAGCTTCAAGAGATAGAGGGATGTTCACTCTTAGAGAAGATGGTCTTAGAAAGGTCTTAGCAGGAGTTACAACTGTTGAGGAAGTATTAAGAGTCACTCAGATGGACGAGGAATGATCTTAATATGGCAAGTAGAATAAGGGTAAGATATTCTGAGACGGACAAGATGGGAAGAGTCTATCACTCTCATTATCTTGTCTGGTTTGAGATAGCTCGTGTTGATCTTATGAGAGATAAAGGTCTTGTTTACAGTCAGTTTGAAAAAGAAAAGAGTCTTTATCTTCCGGTAAGAGATGTTCAATGTAAATATAAATTTCCTCTTTTCTATGATGATGAGATCGATGTCGAGACAAGTCTGGATATTCTTGATAAAAAAAGGATCAGATTTAATTATAAGATCATAAGGATAACCGATAGAAAAATATGTGCTATTGGGAATACGATTCATGTTTTTATAGATAAAGAAGGTGTTCTTCAGCAAATACCTGAAGAATTTACTGATCTTTTTTAAAAATCCAAAATTATTCCAACAAAAACATAAATATATACGTCTGATGTATATACTTGAAAAATCACTGCACTAGTTTATAATAAATGAAACGGGGCGTAGCGCAGTTGGCTAGCGTGCCAGTTTCGGGAACTGGAGGCCGGAGGTTCGAGTCCTCTCGCCCCGACCAGTATTTTGTAAATTGTTATTTGTAAATGTGAAAAGTGAATTGTGAGTAGTGAATAGGTTAAAGTAGAAAACAAGGAAAGCAGGAAACAAGGAAAGGGAAACACTTTTTAGTTGGGAGTGCTGAGTTGAGAGTTGGGAGTGTCGGTTGGATCTCCCCAAAATCCGAAATCCAGCTTTATCCCAAGCCCCAATTTCTAACTCGGAGTTTTAAAAATGTATATTGATAAAGTAGATTTTTCCAAGCAGATAAGGCATGAGATAGATTCTATACTGGATAGAGTAAGAGAAAATGCTAACTGGAAAACAACAAGGCAAAATATCTCATGTGAAAATCTTATTCATGATGAATTTGAACTAAAGGAACTTATAGAATCCACAAGAGAGATGTCGGATGCTCTTTTGTCATATGATTTCTTTTTTTATGATTCAGAAGAGATAATCGATTCCATCGATATTTTAAAAGTCAGAAACGCTCTTTTGCAACCTGAAAATATTGAGAATATATATAAGCTTTTTCTTAATATAAGAAAATTTCATGACATGTTCTCAAGAAAAAATGATGAGTATCCCAGATTGTATGGATTGACTTTTAAAATAGATATTGAACTTGTTAGAGATTTTATAGGCAGAAATAGAAAGTTTTTTACAAGTGAAGGACAGCTTGATGAAGACCTTTTTCCAGGAGTGGCTGAACTTACGTCTAAGATATTTTCCAAACGTGATGAGATATTATCAAATATATCAACTTATCTTACTAAGAACTCTAATCGGTTTGAGGATAGTTATCATAGATTTTTAGATGGTAGATATCTTTTGCCTTTTAAAAAGGAACATCTTCCAGACAAAAATACGGTTGTTCAGGGAATATCGGATTCAGGTCAGACTTTTTTTGCTGAACCATCATGGCTTGTTAAGATGAACAACGAATTGAAACAGTATTCACTTGAGAAGAAGAGAATTATAAGAAGATTTTACGAAAGGATCTCAGCTGAGCTATCCGAAAGGCGTGAAGACCTTATATTAATGAGTGACCTTTTTTTACAGCTAGATGGCTTTTTTGCAAGAGCATATTTTAAAAATCTCAATAAAGCTCAATTCCCACACATATCAAAAAATATCGAGTTGTATGATTTTAAGAATCCGCTTATAGATAAGGAAAAGGTTGTAAAGACTGATATCTTATTTAATGATAAACAAAATGTATTTCTCGTATCTGGTCCAAACGCTGGTGGTAAGACCGTACTTTTAAAGAGTATGTTCTTTTCAATAATCATGAACCAACTTTATATTCCAATTCTTTGTACAGAGAACTACAAGATTAAAATATTTAATGAGATATACGAAGTATTTGGAGATGAAAGTTCAATTTTAAATTCTATGTCCACTTTTTCATCTCATATTAAAAAACTCTCAAACTGCATAGAAAATGCTGATGAGGATTCTATTGTGTTTATAGATGAGATAACGTCTGGCACTGATCCTGATGAATGTGCAGCACTTGCAATCGCGATAATTGATAATCTCAAAAAAAGGGGATGTAAGGTAGCTGTATCTACTCATTTAAATAGAGTCAAAAATCATTTTTTCAATAAGGAAAATGTTGTTTCGGTATCGATGGCTTTTGATGATAAACTACTTTCACCAGTCTTTAAAGTCTTTTATGATTCGATAAATTCAAGTTATGCTTTAGAGATAGCTATGAAAAATGGTCTGCCAAAAGAGATAATTGAAGAATCGAAAACTTATCTTGATGGTAGTTCGCTTAATTTTAGAGATTCACTTGAAAGTCTTTCAAAAGAAAGAGAAAGATTTGAGAGATTAAACAAAATGCTGGAAGAAAAGAAGTATTTTATTGAAAAAAAAGAGCGTGATATTATTGAAAAAGAGGAAAGACTTAAAGAAAAGATGGAAAAAAAACTGAAACATAAGTTGACTCAGATCGAAAATGAATTCCAGCAGTACAGATCAAAAGCAAAGGATAAACTCGAGAATATAAAATCAAAAAGAGACGTTGAGTTTTTTTATGAACCAGCATCTAAGGCAAGGCAGAAGATAAGAAATAGTGAAGATAAAAAGATCCCTTCAAAAAAAGCTGATCTTTCTAAACTTGAAAAAGGCGATGAGGTAATTCTAAAATCTCTTGATACTAGGGCCGAATTTATTTCTTTTGATGGTAAAAAGGTGAAGATAAATATACTTGGGAAAGATATGATTGTTGATAAGTCGGATATAGGTATTCCGTTAAAGATACAGAAAAAAATCAAGAAAAGAGCAACCGAAGCCGGTCACAAGATCGAAAGATTACAGTCATGGGAGCTTAATGTACTTGGTCAGACTGTAGATGAAGCTCTTCATAATATTCATATATTTTTAGAAAAGGCACAATTATCCGGCTATGAGCAGGTAAGGATAGTTCATGGTAAAGGTAAGATCAGAGAAGCGGCCTTAGAGTACTTCGATTCATGTAAATTAGTCCAAAAACACACATTCTCTGATTATTATTCCGGAGGAAACGGTTCCTCGATTTTGTACCTCTAAAGAAGAGATTTCAGCACATAAAATTTATATCTTTTTCCATGCTAACAACTCCAAAATACTCGACGTAGCTAAGGCTATGCCTGCGTTTTTGTCGTTATAATCAAGAAAAAATCTATGAAATTTTATTGCACTACATCTCTTATTTAGAGGTACCCTTATATTATTGAAAAATGATTGCATTGTATCTCTTATAAAAAAAATGCTTATTTAAAGGTACTTTTAATTTTTTGTAAAAACATTAAATTCTTTATTGTATAAAAAAATTATATTACAATTAAAAAAATAATTTACAATAAAAATAAACAACAAAAAGGTTAAATATGGATGCGAAATTATTAAATGAAAAAGTAAAAGAAAAAATAATAGAATTAGAAAATGAATGGAAAGATAAAATCAAAGAAAATACGGAAGGAAATTGTTGTTGGGGTGATTGTAATATACCAGCATTAGGTGAAGAGAAATTTTGTCTTTTTCATAAACCAGAAAAAAAAGAAAAAGATTCATATTTTTTTCAGCAATTTTTATTGTTTCTTTAACAAAGAGAATTTTAAATGAATGATAAAAAACAATTTGCAGTTCGGAAGCGGGGATACGGACCCGGCTGTAAAGCAACAAAGTTGCGAGCCGAACAGCCACTCTCGCAAACACTCGATAAGAATATGCATTATATAGAAGTAGAACAATTCTCAGTGGGTGGCGTTTAGGTCAGGGCTCCCCTTGAACCTTTAAACCGAGTAATGCAATTATAGCTTTAATAAAAATATACAAAGATTAGGCATTTTGAAGATAACCTACATGGA
>PKTG01000148.1 GCA_002869225.1 Candidatus Muiribacterium halophilum
GAAGATCAAAACCAACCCAAACCCCGAACACCAAATTCCAAACCCCACGCTTTTACATTAATACAATGCTTCTACCCGTTTCGCTTTACGCTTTACGTTATTCCATTCACTACTCGCTATTCACTTTTCAATATATTAAAAAAGGGAACCCAAATTGGATTCCCTTTTTAATATTTAAGCCAGGCAACGACCTACTCTCCCACGCGCTAGACGCAGTACCATCGGCTCTGTTGGGCTTAACTACTGAGTTCGAGATGAGATCAGGTGTTTCCCCAACGATTTGCCACCTGGCAAAAGCCTTTCAAATATACATAACCTCAACGAGCTGCCACACTCGCGCTAACAAGATGTAGAGCTTAGTTAAATCCTCGGTCTATTAGTACTGGTCAGCTTAATGTATCGCTACACTTACACCCCCAGCCTATCTACCTCATAGTCTCTAAGGGACCTTACTTCATTATGAATGAGAGAACTTATCTCAGAGCTAGTTTCGCGCTTAGATGCCTTCAGCGCTTATCTATCATTGACGTAGCTACCCAGCTGTGCCGTTGGCACGACAACTGGTACACCAGAGGTCAACCCATCCCGGTCCTCTCGTACTAGGGACAGCCCTCTTCAATTCTCTTACGCCTGCAATGGATAGGGACCGAACTGTCTCACGACGTTCTGAACCCAGCTCGCGTACCGCTTTAATGGGCGAACAGCCCAACCCTTGGGACCTACTCCAGCCCCAGGATGCGATGAGCCGACATCGAGGTGCCAAACCTCCTCGTCGATGTGGACTCTTGGAGGAGATTAGCCTGTTATCCCCGGGGTAGCTTTTATCCGTTAAGCGATGGCCCTTCCATTCGGTACCACCGGATCACTAAGTCCTGCTTTCGCACCTGCTCGAAATGTCTCTCTCGCAGTCAAGCTCCCTTATGCCTTTACACTCGTCTCCCGATTGCCGACCGGGATGAGGGAACCTTTGAGCGCCTCCGTTACTCTTTAGGAGGCGACCGCCCCAGTCAAACTGCCCACCTAGCACTGTTCACAAACCAGTTTCATGGCTCAATGTTAGATTCCCAATATAGCAAGGTTGGTATCCCACCAATGACTCCAAGCAAGCTAACGCCCACTCTTCAATGTCTCCCAACTATCCTGTACATGCTATATCAAGAACCAATGCTAAGCTACAGTAAAGCTCCACGGGGTCTTTCCGTCCTATTGCAGGTAGTTCGCATCTGCACAAACTCTACAAGTTCGCCGAACATGCCGTTGAGACAGCGCCACCATCGTTGTACCATTCGTGCAGGTCGGAACTTACCCGACAAGGAATTTCGCTACCTTAGGACCGTTATAGTTACGGCCGCCGTTTACTGGGGCTTCATTTCAAAGCTTCGCCATAAAGACTAACTCCTCCATTTAACCTTCCAGCACCGGGCAGGTATCAAACCCTATACTTCCACTTACGTGTTAGCAGAGTCCTGTGTTTTTGTTAAACAGTCGCGGTGGCCTCTTCACTGCGGCTCTCTCATGCATAATTCAGTTTAACCATCCTTATACACTAACAGAGCGCCCCTTCTCCCGAAGTTACGGGGCGATTTTGCCGAGTTCCTTAACAGCATATCATTCGCGCGTCTTAGGTTACTCACCTCACCCACCTGTGTCGGTTTACGGTACAGTCGCCTACATGACTCACAGTACGAAGTTTTTCCTGACAGTGTAGGATCTACTAGTCCACCGGAACATGTCCAGCTACCCATCGCCCTTCAGTGTTAACAAGAGAGCGTTTTTTTCCTACTCTCTCCACCTATAGACTTGGCCCGGAATCCAATAACCGAGCTAGTATACCTTCCTGTGTTACTCCTCTGCTCAAACACCATGTCTGCGGTACATGAATATTAACCTGTTTCACATCACCTACGCCTTTCGGCCTCGGTTTAGTGGCTGACTAACCCTGGGCGGACGACCCTTCCCCAGGAAACCTTAGGTTTTTGACGGACAGGATTCTCACCTGTCTTTTCGTTACTTATCCCAGCATTCGCACTTGTGCTTCGTCCAGCCTCCCTTACGGTCAACCTTCATCCTACAACACAACGCTCCCCTACCAATAGATGTATCTCGATACATGTATTCCAAAGCTTCGGTATACAGTTTAGCCCCGGTAATTTTCGGCGCCAAAGCACTTGACCAGTGAGCTATTACGCACTCTTTAAAGGGTGGCTGCTTCTAAGCCAACCTCCTGGTTGTCTGTGTATTTCAACTTCCTTTGATGCACTTAACTGTAATTTGAGGACCTTAGCTGTTGGTCCGGGCTGTTTCCCTCTTGACTACGGCACTTTTTGTCGCAGTCTGACTGCCGTGCTCTGTAATTATGGCATTCGGAGTTTGTAAGGGTCCAGTAAGCGGTCAAGCCCCCGGAGATCCGAACAGTGCTCTACCTCCATAATTTAACACACGACGCTAGCCCTAAAGCTATTTCGGGGAGAACCAGCTATCACTGTGTTCGATTAGCTTTTCACTCCTAAACGCAGCTCATCCAAAAGATTTTCAACTCTTCCTGGTTCGGTCCTCCATCTCGTGTTACCGAGACTTCAACCTGGCCACGCCTAGATCACACAGTTTCGGGTCTAATCCATGTAACTTATTCGCCCTATTCAGACTCGGTTTCCCTGCGGCTACGAGGCTTTTACCTCTTAACCTTGCTACATAAATTAAGTCGCTGGGTCATTCTCCAAAAGGCACGCCATCACGGAATAAATCCGCTCTGACAGCTTGTAAGCATACGGTTTCAGGTTCTATTTCACTCCCCTCCCGGGGTGCTTTTCACCTTTCCCTCACGGTACTGCTTCACTATCGGTCGCTGAGGAGTATTTAGCCTTAGATGATGGTCCACCTAGATTCAAACGGGGTTTCACGTGCCCCGCCCTACTTGGGTCTCTACCACAAACAGTCTTATACATTTCGTCTACAGGACTATCACCCCCTATGGTCAGCCTTCCCAGACTGTTCGACTATATATAAGATTTATAACTGTTCGAGTGATCTACAGCTCACTCCTGGTAAATCCCGCAACCCCTATATGACAACGACTGTAATCTTTAACATCATATAGGTTTAGGCTCTTCCGCGTTCGCTCGCCGCTACTAGCAGAATCTCAATTGATTTCTCTTCCTCCGGTTACTGAGATGTTTCACTTCTCCGGGTTTCCTCCTGATTGCCTATGTGTTCAGCAATCGGTGACTAGTCTACAACTAGTCGGGTTTCCCCATTCGGACATCTACGGATCAAAGTCTGTTTGCGACTCCCCGTAGCTTTTCGCAGCTTACCACGTCCTTCTTCGTCTCTCAGCGCCAAGGCATCCACCGTACGCCCTTATTAATTTAACTAAACTATCTTGTTTCTGTTTCTTATAACTTGCGCTTCTCTAATCTTGTTCGACTAGAACTTGTGTTCTTTCTCGTATCGGTTATGTATTTTTCAAAGACCTCTTAAAGTCATTCAAGACTAAAAAGCTAAGACTAAAGGAACTTGAAGTTCAGCTCCGACCTGGAGCTCGGCTTCCGCCGTTTTCAGCGTCCTCATTGGTGAGCTTACCAATGAGCGCTATCTTTCTCCTTAGAAAGGAGGTGATCCAGCCGCACCTTCCGATACGGCTACCTTGTTACGACTTCACCCCAATCATTAATCATACCGTAGGCGCTTCCCTCACGAGGTTAGGCCAGCGACTTCAGGTACAACCAACTTTCGTGGTGTGACGGGCGGTGTGTACAAGGCCCTAGAACGTATTCACCGCTGCCTGCTGATCAGCGATTACTAGCGATTCCTCCTTCATGCAGGCGAGTTGCAGCCTACAATCCGAACTGGGGGACGCTTTTTGAGATTTGCTTGACCTCGCGGTTTCGCGCCTCTTTGTACGCCCCATTGTAACACGTGTGTAGCCCTGGATATAAAGGCCATGATGACTTGACGTCGTCCCCACCTTCCTCCGGTTTGTCACCGGCAGTTCCGTTAGAGTGCCCAGCATTACCTGATGGTAACTAACAGTAGGGGTTGCGCTCGTTGCGGGACTTAACCCAACATCTCACGACACGAGCTGACGACAGCCATGCAGCACCTGTCTCTCTGTCCCCGAAGGGAAGGCTTAATCTCTTAAGTTGTCAGAGGATGTCAAACCCAGGTAAGGTTCTTCGCGTTGCATCGAATTAAACCACATGTTCCACCGCTTGTGCGGGCCCCCGTCAATTCCTTTGAGTTTCAACCTTGCGATCGTACTCCCCAGGCGAGGTACTTAATGCGTTAACTTCGGCACGGAAGGGGTCGGTACCCCCCACACCTAGTACCCAACGTTTACGGCGTGGACTACCAGGGTATCTAATCCTGTTCGCTCCCCACGCTTTCGAGCCTCAGTGTCAGTTATCGTCCAGAAAGCTGCCTTCGCCATCGGTGTTCTTCCTGATCTCTGCGCATTTCACCGCTACACCAGGAATTCCGCTTTCCTCTCCGATACTCTAGTAAAACAGTATCAAATGCAATTTTACGGTTGAGCCGCAAACTTTCACATCTGACTTATCTTACCACCTACGCTCCCTTTACGCCCAGTGATTCCGGACAGCGCTTGCCCCTTACGTGTTACCGCGGCTGCTGGCACGTAATTAGCCGGGGCTTCCTCTGCAGGTACCGTCAAATAATACACATTATTCACATATACTATCTTCTTCCCTGCTGACAGAACTTTACGACCCGAGGGCCTTCATCGTTCACGCGGCGTCGCTGCGTCAGGCTCATCGCCCATTGCGCAATATTCCCTACTGCTGCCTCCCGTAGGAGTCTGGACCGTGTCTCAGTTCCAATGTGGCCGTTCACCCTCTCAGGCCGGCTACCCATCGTCGCCTTTGTGCGCTTTTACCACACCAACTAGCTAATGGGACGCAAACTCATCTTCAGACGTAGCCGAAGCCCCCTTTCATCTATCCAACATGTGATGGTTAGATTGTATCCGGTGTTAGCACCAGTTTCCCGATGTTATCCCAGATCTGAAGGTAGATTGTTTACGCGTTACTCACCCGTTCGCCGCTAACTCGCATCTGAAAGTAAACTTTCTGATGTCCGTTCGCTCGACTTGCATGTATTAGACACGCCGCCAGCGCTCGTCCTGAGCCAGGATCAAACCCTCCGTTGTAATATTTGTGATCTGCCCGAAAGCAGTTCTTATCTTACTTGGAGCCGTTTGATGACTCTTTAACTTGAACCTTACCGAAATAAGATTCGCGCTCGTTTTGTTTAGAATCGATCTGAACTTCAAAGTCTCATTGACTTGGAATATGTTCCTTTAATATCGTCTTAGCTATTTAGTTTTCAATGACCTCGCGCCCCTTTCGGGACTCACCTTCTCTTAAGGTGCTTCATGATTTTATAATAGTATGTGGTCTATGTCAAACTTTTTTTTATTTTTTTATTTCTTTTTTACCTTTTCACCATTAAATCCCTTTGTTATGCGGTTCACAAGAAACGGTCATTGGTGACTAGTGACCTATTGCGCTGCTAAAATGACACGATTCGAAGCCTTATCCCAGATATATTTCTGTCCATAGACCCTTGAATTATTGACAATAAATGCTTTCCCCAGTTGTATTGAAACGCCTTCATAAACCTCTTTATTTACTTTAACAGAAGGGAATCCAGATATATTGTAAACTTTTCCTTCTCTTTCTAGTATGTCTTCTTTTAATTTTTCCACATCTGAAAGGATAGTCTTACTTTTCGTTGACAATATATTAAGTATCTTTTTGACTTCATCAGGTATATTCTTCTTATCTTCTATTGTCTCAATAACTTTTTTCATGTAATCAGTTGTCATGGAATAAGCTTTTCTAAGTCTGTTTATCTTATCGTTAATATCATATATCTCGGTTTGAACAGGCATGTTGATCCCAGAACCCAAGATGGTCTTTAACCCCATATCAGAACCAGCTTTTTCGCATTCAAGTGTATCCCAAGCAAAGACTTCAGAATTCAATATTTGTCCCTTTTCTCCCTCAACTTTGACACTACCCAAACTCACAACTCTGCTTTGAAGTATGACGCCGTTGACTCTTATATCACCCTTAGCTAAAACGTCAGAATTCTCTATAAATCGACACATCAGATCACCTTCACAGGAAACAGTGTGGGTCTTTTTAGTAATTATTCCTTTTTCAACTATTATATCGCTTTCAGAGAAAACGTTTGATGCATAAACACTACCTTTAACCAATATATCGCCCTTGACTTTTATATCATACCCTTCCTCTATATTACCGTTTACAATAAGTATTCCGTCATAATCAAGATTTCCATATCTCATGTCATAATTTCCGTCAACTATAAGTTCCATGACAACGGAAACTACATTATTTGAATCTATCTTCACCTTTCCAGGCTTTTGAGCTACAAAAACTTTTCTCTCTTCATCTAAGATAACATTTGTTCCTGGTTTGATATTTATAGACTTTATTTCAGGTGGTTCAATTACTTTTCCGGTAATATCGATTCCATTTTCACCCGGGACACCTTCTTTAAAAGAGATTATATCCTCACCTTTTTCTACCGAAGGAATCTGGTTCATCTCCTTATAATCAATACGTCCATCTTCTTTTATTTCACCATGCTTCATCTTCTGTTCAAACAGATATATGTATTTATCAGGAATCTTTGCTTTATAGTTCTTTCCTTGAGCCACTATGACATTAGATACTTTATTTCCTTTTACAGCTCTCTCTATTGATTCAGCTATTTTTTTTGTATCAACACCATAAGTTATACCTTGATCTTTAAGTAATTCCATTACCTTATCTTCGTTAGCAGGTTTCCCTTTTTTCTTATGAGGTTCTATAGTAAGATAAGCCACCATGTGATCAAACGACATCTCAATAGATACAATAGCATCAGATGAATTAATAAAATCTTCAATATCAGCAATATAAGCCTGAACATCATCTATATGTCCATCAAGACCCTCTTTTTTTAGAGCATCCAATATATCCATTCCTTCATCTAAGAGTTTTTTCAATTTTGACTTATCAGTCATCATTAAACTCCTTTATATCCATATGTATTCCGGTCATTTTAACTGGAAACCCGTTCTGATCAAACTCTACCGCTTTTCCATAAGATTTTATACTTTGATAAGTACCATCTTTTCGTTTTAATCTGAATTGAATTTGGAAATTGATTTGTTTTTTCAATGACATATTGTCGATTTCTTTAAAAACTCTATCCAAGTCATTTTTATGAATTAAATTTGCAAACGTTTCTGTGGTAGGCGGATATTCATAAGGTTCATACCCAAGCGAGGTATACCAGACCGGGTTTAAATATAGGATATTCTTTTCTTTAGGGTTAAATTCCCAGACACCTAAATTGCCTATTTCACAAATAGTGTTAAATCTTAAATTAGATATATACTCTCTTTTTTCGGTTTGAATCTGAGCAGTTATATCCTTAAGGATTATAAAAGAACCCATGTATAAATTTTGCTCGTAAACCGGAATTATCTTATGATGATAAAAATAACCATTTATCTCTCTAGTAATAAACGGTGCGTCACCTCTTTTTTTTGCAATTGATATATTACAATCTTCACAAGGTGTTTCTCTATCATAAAAAATATTGAAACATTTTTGTGCTGAAGAATTCCTTAAAAAGTCATCGGCTTTTTTATTTTTCCAGATAACTGTATGATCAGGCCTTATAAAGTAACAAATACAGTCAAGATTATCAGCAAGACTCTTAAAGAATTGTTCTTCCAATTATTTCCTCCAAAACTTTTATATCAAATATTTGATAAAACAAAATCATATATTGGTTTATTATACAATTAATTATTTGTAATAACAAGAACTGAATGTGAAGAGTAATGTGTGATGTGTTATGCTAAAAGCAGTGAAATGTGAGAAGTGAGTGGCGAATAGATAAAATTTACATTAAACGATTTTATAAAATTTATTGATGAATAAAAAATGTAATCGTGGATGGCACCGGAGAAAGGAAATCAAAACTCGTGGGGTTTGGAATTTGGTGTTTGGGGTCTGGGTTGGTTTTGATCTTCCCAAAATCCAGTTTTATCCAAAATCCTAGTTATTAAGTCTTATCCTAAATCCTAATCTCAGACTTTCAGGTCTTTTAGATAAATCTCAATAATTTCCTGTCCCATCTTCTCATAAGGATATATTTCCCTGCAGATTCGCTGCCCTTCAAGTGCCATCTCTTTTGCCTTGGGATAATCTTCAATAACTTCTTTTACGGCTTTTTTTAAAG
>PKTG01000128.1 GCA_002869225.1 Candidatus Muiribacterium halophilum
AGGGAAGAAGATTAAATCCGATTTTTCGATTAATCGACATTTCGAAATATCGTTTTTTTTCGCATAACGCTTTACGCATTACACTTCACGGAATATTGCAGGACCCGCAATATTAACTATTGCACTTAATGAAATAAGCTATTGATCTATCGTATGTCTTTTCCTGCTCAGCTGTAAAATAACATGCAGGAAGTTCTCCGCGATTTCTATGATAATGAATACAATCACAACAGTTTCCTTTTTTATCACAAGGATATGAGCAGTTACATTTATCTTTGTTCTTTTGAAGGTTTTCACAATTAATAGTCATTTTTGCCTTCCTTAGTTCAGATAATCAAGAGTCCAGAGTTTTTTTATCTCTTCTTTACAAAGATATGGAGTGTTAAGTGTTATTCTTCTTTCCATATTGAGTTTAGCTTTAGCTTCTCTTATAAGTTGTCTTTTACCAAGTGTCGCTGTACAGGTTATGTTTATGATATTTCCATCAGTATCATCTAAAGAATAATCTATTTTATATGCACCGATCTTTCCAAATTCTTTTTCAAAAGAATCTTCCTCAGAGAACCATAGATCTTGCATAGAGTGTCCTTTAAGTTTATGAAAAGCATGGTTGATACCAGATTCTGCTATATAAAAAAGCTGGGTTGTATCTGTAAGAAAATTTCTTTCTTTATCAGTCTGAGAATTAGACATAAGCATCATAACACCCATCATAGAAAATATAGAAATGAGTGCAAGAACTATTATTATTGTCGATCCTCTTTTTTTAGAAAGCCATTTCGCCATATTCATCATCCCAAGCAGTATGTATTTTTTCTTCTATATCAAGATAATATTTTTTACTTATATAAAAACTTAAAGAGTATTCACTATGTTTTAACCCTGATGGCCAACGAGTAGTTACGGTTACAAGATACAATTGTTCTTCTCCATCTACTGGGTCATATTCGGTTTTATAAGTGAATTTATCATAAGGTTCAGGGAAAGTTCCTTCTGTAAGGACTTCTTTCGGATTTTTGTATACATCAGCTAGATATTCTTCAACAAGCCCCTGAGTCAAATAAATTGCAGAAAAATGATCTTTCTCCATATTAGTACCTTTTGATGAAGATATAAACATGTATATTATTGGTCCACCAGCAATAACCATGATGGTTATTGTTATCATAAGTTCGGTAAGAGTAAAACCCTGTTTCTTTTTCATAAGAAAAATTATATCATAGCAGTAGGATAATTCAAGTATATTAAAATTTTTTTTAGGAGTTTTCTTGGGATTATTAAAAACTATCAATTATTTTTTTAAAAGATCTTTTTTACTTAATCTTTCTTCAGCAGTTCAGATGTTGGTTTATTTTGTCTTTAACCTATATCTTTTAAATAAACTAAATATGGAAGATTTTGGTGTTTATAAATATTTCATGACTTTTATTCCGTTTTTAAATATATTTTCTTTTCCATCATATAATGTCGCTATAAAAAGAGATATTTCAAAAGGGAAATATGGACTTTTCTGGAAAAGCTTTAGGTTAAGAATATATTTTTCATTTATTTCAATAATAGGTCTGTTTTTTCTTGGTCTATATTTCTGGTATTCAGGAAAAATACTTATTACTTATTTAAGTATTATATCCATAATCTTTTTTATACCATGGTATTCATTTACTTTTTTTAGATCTTTTTTTCTTGGACGACAGGAATTTAAAAAAGTTTCTATTATTCAGATGATTTCTGATCTGACTTTTCTTTTGCTATTATTTCTTTTTTCTGTTTTTTTTAAAGAGCTTGATCTAATAAAGATATTTTTAATACAGTCTATTTCTTATTCTTTCTTTAATCTGATCTTCTTATATAAAGCAGTAAAAAGCTTTCCGTCCGGAAAACTTGAAAATGGAGATTCTATAAAAGTAGGGAAAAAACTTGGTATATCAAACCTTATTTTAATGGGTGCATCTAATATTGACAATATAATCCTTAAATTTTTTGTTTCTTTCACAGATGTTGCAATTTATTCAGGAGTAACAGTTATAATATCAATCTTTAAAGCTATGAATAAAAATTTTAACACAGTGTTTTTCCCGATATTTGCAAAAAAAAACAGTGTATCAGATAGTTTTGATCTTATAAAAAAAAGATTGTTTTTAAGTCATATAATAACTTTATTTTTAGGGATATTCCTGTATTATCTGATTCCTGTTATTGGGAAAATGATTTTACCTGAAGATTATTATATTTCTTTAGATTATGCAGCTATACTAGTTTTTTTTGTGGTTAACTTTGAGTTTCAATCAACGACATTGAAAAATATTTTAGAATCTCAGGCAAAGATAGAATCAAGATTTGTATCATTGTTGTTCTTATCTATTGTAAGAATAATCACAATGGTAATTTGTTCTTATATTGGTGGTGTCCGTTTGCTTGTTTTAGGAAAGGGGTTATTATATATATTATCTCTTATTGTCTGGTATTTTTCAGTGTTTATTGAAATGAGACGTGAAAGGTCTTGTTTAGTCTCTGATTCTGGTTAAAAAAATCTTTTTTTGTTAATATTGTAATTATGATTACAAAAGAAGATGTAATAAAAAAACTTGAACTTTTTTCTACCTGTCTGGAACTTTCAGGTGCAAATATATTTAAAGTTAGAGCTTATCATAATGCATCAATATCCTTAGAGTCAGTTCAAAACTTTAAAGAATTAATTGGTGAAAGAAAGCTTCATAC
The DNA here is from genome assembly GCA_002869225.1 of Candidatus Muiribacterium halophilum. GTDB lineage: Bacteria > Muiribacteriota > Muiribacteriia > Muiribacteriales > Muiribacteriaceae > Muiribacterium > Muiribacterium halophilum. Next base: position 2,719 of record PKTG01000128.1, read on the forward strand.
TATAAGAGGTATTGGAAACGACATATCTCACCAGATCTATGAATTAAATGAGACAGGAAACATAAAAGCTCTTAAAGATTTAAAGAGTTCCCTGCCCGATGGACTTTTTTATATGCTCAAAATAGAAGGTCTTGGTCCTAAAAGGGTAAGGGCTTTATATAAAGAATTGAAAATTGACAATCTCAAAAAACTAAAAAAAGCCTGCGAGGGTGGAACACTTTTAAAATTAAACGGCTTTGGTCCTGTATTAAGATCAAATATTTTAAAAGGAATAGAGTTTTTGGAAAAGAATTCTCAAAGATATACCGTCGATATTGCAACTGATATTTCAGAGAAGGTCATAAAAAAATTAAAAACTTTATCGAAAATATCAAAAATAGAGATAGCAGGAAGTCTTAGAAGAAAAAGAGAGACGGTCAAAGATATAGATATTCTTATTTCAGGTGCATCTCCTGATGAAGTATCAAAAAAAATATCAGATATGAAAGAATTTAAAGAGTTTATCTCAAAAGGTGATACTAAGATAGCTTTTAAACTTCGAAACGGATTTCATGTAGATATAAGAATAGTAAAAGATAATGAGTTTGTAACAGCACTGCATCATTTTACAGGTTCAAAGGAACATAATGTTCAGCTCAGACATCTATCAAAAGAGTTTGATATCAAGATAAATGAATATGGTCTTGAGAAAAAAGAAAAAGTAATACATCCAGAATCTGAAGAGGAACTCTTCAATATTTTAAATATGGAGTATATTCCTCCTGAACTTAGGGAAGGAAGAGGTGAATTGGAAGCAGCGAAAAAAAATAGAATTCCTAAACTGATTCAGCTATCAGATCTCAAAGGTATCGTACATGTTCATACTCTTTTTTATGATGGAAAAAAAACTTTGGAAGAACTTGCCGATTTTGTTAAAAGATCTGGTTTTTCTTATATTGTAGTAACGGATCATTCACAAAGTTCGCGAATAGCAAATGGAATGAAACTTGATAAACTTCATTTTTACTTATCAGAAATAGATAGCATAAATAAAAAATATGGTGAAAAGTTGCTCGTCAAAGGAATAGAGTGTGATATATTAACTTCCGGAGAGTTGGATTATCCAAATCACGTACTTGAAAATTTTGAAGTGGTTATCGGTTCAGTTCATTCCGGGTTTTCAATGGACAAAGCTTCGATGACAAAAAGGCTTTTAAGAGCAATCGACAATCCATACATGAATGTTCTTGGGCATATAAGTGGACGACTTCTTACTAAAAGAAAAGCCTATGATTTTGACAAGGAAAAAGTGTTTTCTTCAGCAATAGATTCCGGAGTCTATCTTGAGATAAATTCAAATCCCTACAGGCTTGATGTTGACTGGAGATATATAAAGAATCTTAAAGAAGCTGGGATGAAATTTTTAATAACACCGGATGCTCATTCTATAGAGGATATTGAAAATATTAAATATGGAGTTGGAATAGCTCGTAAAGGTTGGCTTGAAGAAAAAGATGTCATAAACACTCATGAAGTCTATGATTTTTTAAAGGCTTTAAAAGGAGTAAAAGCATGACAATACTGAAAAGATTAAATACTCCTGTCTTTTATGCAGAAGGCGTGCCGACCCTGGATCAAGTGAAAGATATGAAGCTTACAATTAATTTTCCTGAACATGAAGAAATACTTCTAGATATTTTAAGGTTAAGGGAATATGAGTTTTCTACTATAGATGCAAGGTTGACTTCTGTATCCGGTTGGAGTGTCCGTGCAAATTGGCAGGGAGTTATATTTAAGTCTCTTTTCGATTCTTTTGATATTAATTTCGATGTTGACCATGTCTTTATGGAAAGCTATGGTGGATATACGACATGTGTGTCCCTTAAAAAGATGCTATATGAAAAAGTGCTACTTTGTTTTATGGTCGATGGTGATGAACTTGAACTTGAATACGGATATCCTTTCAGATTGATCATTCCTCATCTATGGGGATATAAAAGTATTAAAGCTGTAAAAAAGATCTCTTTTATAAAAGGATATAAAAAAGGTTTCTGGGAACAAAGAGGTTATAGCGATCACGGAGAAATAGAACCAGGAATAACATATGATGTGAATTCGAAAAAGAAAGTTGAGATACCTGGAGGAGAGGTGCTTTTTAAATGAAAGATATTGATATATTGATCTATAATTTAGAAAACAAAGAAAGTTTTAATATTGAGACAATACTTTCCTTCTATATTGATGCAGGATGGTGGGGAGATTGCAGCGATCATGATAAAGAGGCTATTTATAATATGATAAAAGGTTCTTTTATATTTGCTGGGATCTTTTTATCAGGTGAGCTTATTGGAATGGCTAGAGTGTTATCTGATGGAGTAAGTGATGCTTATATTCAGGATGTCTTTGTATTAGAAAAATATCGAGGAAAAGGTATAGGAAAGAAAGTAATAGAATATTTATTAGATGAATTGAAAAGAAACGGAATAGATTGGATAGGTCTTATCGGAAGACCAGGAACTGGATATTTTTACAATAAATGTGGTTTTTCAGAGATGAAGGATTTTATACCGATGAAG